>WAJZ01000026.1 GCA_015523575.1 Candidatus Hestiella acidicharens
CGGGATTTGAACCCGGGGCCTCTCGGGTGCAAGCCGAGCGCTCTTCCAGCCTGAGCTACCGGCCCACGCAATAAAATATGAGCTTTTGAGTTAAAAATAATTTCTGTTTCGCTTAAGATTAATAACCTATGAGGTCAACATACCTTTGGGATATGATATGAGCGAGGGCAAAGAAATATTGAAAGATTACGAGAAGCTCTTATCTAGGGTGTATGAAAAGATCCCTCCAAAAAGTGGGAGTTCCGAACTTGAAATACCGGAACCTGAGCTCTTAAGGGTTGGGTCTCAAACAATAATAATGAACTTCAAAGAGATTTCACAAAAATTAAAGAGAGAGCCACAGCTACTATCAAAATATCTATTAAAGGAATTGGCTTCTGCAGGTTCATATGATGAGGGTTCAGGAAGGCTCGTACTTAATGTTAAGGTGTCAAGGAAGGTTATACAGCAGCTACTTGACCTTTTTGTGAAATCCTACCTTAGGTGTCCTACATGTGGAAGCATAGATACAAGGATAGAGCGTAGAGGAAAAGTGTGGGTTTTGGTATGTGAGGCATGCGGGGCTGAACAACCAGTAAAGCCATTTTAAGATAATAGAGATTTAAAAGAATTATGTGTTTTTTGTTTATTATGAGCAATTCTATAATTTTTTTAATCATTTCCAAGCAAAACCTATAATAGGAATAATTTAAAGTATTAAGTGGGTGAGTAATATTGTCAAGTATACCTACGAGGTTTGACGTTGTCGTAGTGGGGGCAGGTCCTGCAGGATCGGCAGCAGCATATCTACTAGCTAAGAAAGGGTTCAGCGTTCTCTTAGTGGAAAGAGGGAAGGGGCTAGGGGATAAGAACATGTTTGGTGGAAAGGTATATGCACAACCAATAAGAGAAGTATGGCCAGAGCTAGATAAAGAAGCACCAATACATAGATGGGTCACGAAGGAGAGAATCAGCATGGTTGATGGTGAAAAGGTTCTTACAGTAGAATATAGAACCGAAAAAAAGGTGAGCTTTGTAACATATTTAACTCAATTAACACAATGGATGATAAAAAAGGCGGAGGGAGCAGGAGCACTACTAGCGAGTGAAGTGACTGTAGAAGAGATCTTGATGAGAGACAATAGGGTAGTAGGTATAAGGAGTGGGCCTGACGTTATTGAGGCGGATGCTGTAATAGATGCTGAAGGGGTAAATAGGCTCCTTTTGGAAAGGCTTGGGCTGGTTAAAAAACTTGATCCTGATACCGTTGGGTTAGGCGTTAAGGAGGTGCTTAAGGTAGGAGAAGGTAACATAGAATCAAGGTTTGGCCTCGACAAAAAAGAAGGGTTAGCATGGGCTATAGTAGGTGACATAACTAAAGGCATACCAGGGGGTGGTTTTATATATACAAATAAAGATACTGTGAGCATGGGGTTAGTTCTCCACCTATCAAAGAAGCTGTTAGATGAAGGAAGCTTTGAAGGCCATGTTTCTAGCCTAATAGAAGGTTTTAGGTTGCATCCATACTTTAAGCCTTATTGGAAAGATGCTATAATATCTGAATATGGTGGACACCTAACAATAACGGATGCAATCAAATTTGCGCCAAGTAGGTTTGCCTATCCAGGCCTACTGATAGCCGGAGATGCGGCAGGGCTTTTGTTGTCTTTAGGCTATACCTTTAGAGGAGTTGACTACGCTGTTTATAGTGGAAAGCTGGCTGCAGATGCAGTTGAGTATGCTAGAAATAACGGTGGGGTCAATTATGAAAACCTGCAGGTCTATGATGATTACATAAGGAAAAGTTTTATGTATGAAGAAATAATGCGACACAGGGGTGCTATTACCTTGATGAACTCCTTTGAGTTAATGTCTAAGTATCCGAAGCTCTTAACGAAGGTTATGGAGAAGATGTTTGAAGCTGAGTATAAACACGAAGTAATATATAACTCGCTGCTTCAGGCATTAAAAGAGGAAGGCATCAGTCCATTTAATCTTATATCTCAAGCTTTTATGATGGTGAAGGGGATATGAGTCAGAGTAAAGGTGAGGAGAAGCCAATAAAATTGGAAGATATATTGCAAAGTGATGTGTGGGACGTGGATGAAGACCCTCATATAATCGTTGACTCCGAGAAGTGCCTAGAATGCCCAACAAAGCCGTGCATTTATCTGTGCCCGGCCGGATGTTATGTAAAGGCCGGGGACAGGGTAATCTTTAGCTATGAAGGATGTGTGGAATGTGGTACTTGTAGAGTTATATGTCCAATGGATGCGGTTAAATGGAATTATCCAAAAAGTGGGAAAGGCATTCTGTATAGGTTTGCTTAGCGTGAGGTGTGCATCATGAGAATAGTAGTGGGTATGAAATGGGTTCCCGGAACGACCTCGGTTAGAATAGATCCAAAAACAGGCACTTTGATAAGGGAGGGGGTTCCCAGCATAGTTAATCCTCACGACATGCCTGCTGTCGAGCTTTCCCTGCGGCTCAAAGATAAGTATAAGGGAGAAGTTATTGCGATATCTATGGCACCTCCCCCTGCACTCAAAGGCTTGGAGTACCTTATAGGCATGGGAGTTGACAGGGGGATATTAGTTTCTGATAGGGCTTTCGCGGGTGCTGATACCTTAGCGACTAGCTATGTAATAGCAAAAACAATAGAAAAAATAAATAGAGAGATAGGGAAAGTTGACCTAGTTATATTTGGGCAGGAGACAATAGACTCCAGTACTGCCCATATAGGGGCCCAGACTGCAAGCTGGCTAAATTGGCCCTATATCTATTATGTTCACGATGCCAAGTTTGTAGACAGCAAATTTGTAGTGGAAAGGGTTTTAGAGGACGCAGTTGAAGAATGGGAGGTAGAGCTACCTGCAATCATCGCAACTCACATGAAAGCACTCAAACCAAGGCCTGTAAGGCTAATAAATAAAATCAGGTATAAAGTAGAGAAACCCATAATGACTTGGACCAACGCCGAGCTAAAGTTGGATCCAAGGTGCATTGGATTGAAGGGTTCACCTACAATAGTTTCTAAGACAGTAAACGTGCCAGAAGTGCCTAGGAAGAAAATAGTTTATACGCCGAAAAGTGGTGAGGATGCTGCAAAATGGATTATAGAGACCTTAATGAAGGATGATAAGGCTTCAAAAGTTCTCATGAAATATTTAAGTATGGAGGGTGAGGCTCAATGAGCTCCAACTGTAACATATGTCCTGAGTGGGATTGCCAAAAGTTAGAGGATTTCAAGAATGTATGGGTTGTGGGGGAAGTAGACGAAAACGGAATAACGGAAGCAAGTCTTCAAATGCTAACTCCAGCTAGTAAGATAGCCTCAAAACTTAACACAAAAATAATTGGTGTATTAGTAGGTTATAACGTTAAGAGGTTTGCCAATCAATTCATAGAGTATGGTGCTGACGAGGTAATAGTACTTGATGACGAGAGGCTTTCGATGTATTCTCCCCACGTTTACGCTAGGGCAATAGCAGAGCTCGCTAAGGATCAAAAGCCAGCGGTAATATTTATTTCGGCTACAATGAAAGGAAGAGAGCTGGGACCGTATGTTGCAAATACTCTGAGGGCGGGAATTACAGCTGATTGTACAGAGTTCGATGTAGACGAAAAGACTAAAGATGTGCTTATGATTAGACCACCTTTTGGCGCCATCCTTTTGGCATATATAAAGACTCCAACTAGAAGGCCTCAAGTAGGAACTGCTAGGCCAAACGTTTTCAAGTTACCTCCAAGGGATCCGAATAGGAAGGGAAAGGTTATTGAAGTAAAAATAAAAGAGATAGAAAAACCTAAGACTAGGCTTATTTCAAGGAAAATGCTACCAATTAGCGAAGTGCCTATAGAGAAGGCAGAGCTCCTTGTAAGCGGTGGAAAAGGTCTAGGAACAATAGAAGGATTTAACATGTTAAAGGATTTGGCAAAAACATTAAATGCCCCTGTTGCAGGTACTAGAAAAGCTGTTGATATGGGCTGGATACCTCATGAGAAGCAAGTGGGTCAGACAGGTAAATCCGTTAAGCCTATATTATACATAGGGGTTGGTTTAAGCGGTGCTGCACAGCACACATTTGGTATAAGGGAAGCAGAGGTTGTTCTTGCAATAAATAATGATCCAAATGCGCCTATATTTAACCAAAGCGATTATGGCGTTGTGGCTGATTTTAGAGAGGTTTTGCCAGCTCTAATAAAAGAGCTAAGCGAGTTAAAGAATAAACTAAAAGCAAAGGGGAGTTAGTTTCTTGAATACAATTGAAGAATTTGTTTTTTCTTTAAGGAGATACAATCATTTAATAGGATTTAAAATAGATATAGATGTAGCTAAGAAAATAGAGGAAATACAGCTGGGCATCATTAAAAATATCGAAACCATGTTTAATGAAATAGACCTTAGCGATTTGACCAGGTTTATCTCAAAACTATCAGAAAATGGCATGTTGCAAAGGTTTATACAAGAAGTTTCTGAGGCCATGGGAGAAGGCATAGAGGTTGCTGATGCTGACAAGGTGCTGAAAGAAGCGCTTGACGGTAACATGAATGTACGGGGAGCGAGAAGCTCCTTAATTGCGCTTCAGGCAGTCTCTAGGTTTTTTGCCGATAAATACCTAGGAACGAAGGGAGAAATAAAGAGAGAGTCTGCCTTTTGTCCTATTTGCGGGTCGGAAAGTAAGACGATGGTAAAGGAAGGCAATAGATATAAGATGATATGTCATTTTTGTGGCTACAAGTGGACTGTATCCGAAGGTATCATTGTATGTCCCTATTGTGGGAACAAGGATAGCTTCAGCCTAGGTCTCTTTACTGACAAAGAGCGTAGGGTCGGGCTGGCCTATTGTCAAAACTGCGGAACTTCGTGGAGGATTGTGTTGGATGAAACGATAAAGGCACCTACTATAACTTTACCGTTAATAGCCATAGGAGCGGAGAAGTTCAGGGGTAGTCTGCCTAATGCTATAGATAGCGGTGTCGATAATGCTTAGCAGGTTTATACTTATGCATGCTTGAAATATTGAGATGGCAAATCCGAATGTAAATAAAGAAACCAGGGGATTCTTAAAAGTGCATTGGCTTTCTTTCCCATAGGAACTTTTTAGGCCCTCAATGATTTTCGATTCATAATAGTTGATTATGGGCATTCCTATTATTATAAAATAGAGCATCATCATAACGGCTATGATTATAATGTTTAAAATCATAGAATCCTTTTTACCAGAAATTATCTTGTCAATTCTTTTTAGAATTAATAAAAACGTAATTTCCATAGCAGAACCTACGAAAGCTAGCGTTAGTGCTATTGCAACTAAGACAAGTGAGAGCGTTTTAGCGTGTAATAAAAGAGAGGCAAGTGCAACAATCATGGCGCTGCTCATCAGTATAGGAGGTATAGAGGGTTCTATAGAGGAGAAATAGCTTTTAGAAGATTCAAGTATTCTTGCCCTATCCTCGTTGCTAGTATTTGGCTCTATCATCTTCTACCAGCCCAGGGTATTTTCCGGTTCGACTTTCGTGTCTATGTTCATAATCTTAGACAAATATTTTGCGGTATACCAAGCGTTGTTGCTTCTAGAGCCATCTATTATCACCCTTTTTGGCCTAGACTCCTTTACATACTCTATTATTTCCTTGAAGGTGGCATGGTCACTAAAAGAAACGTTGAATAGGTTATCTTTTATTCTTACAGCAATCCCCCTCATCTCCCATCCGGTCAGGTTTACATGAATTCCTTCAACCTTAATAAAATTGCGTTTCTTGAATGCATGCATAAAGACTATAGTTCCTGCATCAACAAGCTTTTTGTTGAAAAGAGAGACATCACCGATTGGTACGTTATAAAATTCAGAAGCTATCTTTGCCATCTTAATTGTTTTTTCATCAGCTAGGTACTTGTTTTTAATTCCCCTACTCCTTAATTCAATCATTATCTCTTGGAGCTTTCCATTATATCCATAGATCCAGATGGGCTTTTCACCTGAGTATTTCTCAATAATGTTGATTAGCGCCGCTAGTGCATCCCAGTCAGCCCATCCCCTTTGATATTTTAGGTTTCCATAAGTAGCGTCTAATACTAAAACATCAAGATCTCTTAGGGGTTCAGTGCCGGGCATCTTAAAATCTCCTGTATATCCAGAGATACCATTAACACTTTCTACAATAACTTGGGCACTACCGGCTATATGTCTAGACACCTTTAAGGTGATCTTGTCTTCTTCTATGCCAATCTCCCTGTTGTAATTTAGCCTTACTATCTTCTGCTCCGGTATCGCAAACCCTAATATTTTGAGAAACTCGTGCGTTATCGGGGTTGCTACAATGAACATGCTTTCCTTAATGCTTCTCTTTAATCCTCTAATGTGGTCCTCGTGGGCATGCGTAACTACCCTCACAAGCCTCTTATAGAAGGAATCTACAACAGTTTCATTACCTAATAAGATTGCCCCATTTTTCTCTACTTTTGCTATATGGTTGTAGCCATTCATGCTTTATCACTTTCATAAATTTAATGGTCCTTGGCTTTAAAATATCTTTCAGCAGTCCAGGCTTTAATTGAAAGCTGAACTTTTTCGTGTACTTCATTAAAAATCCCGCCGCGGGGAATTGAACCCCGGACCACCCGGTATCGGCTAGATAGGCCGATAGCGCCACGTCCCACTACAGCCGGGCGCTCTACCGCTGAGCTACGGCGGGTCGTGTCACGCTATATTGTTGATTGAAAAACTTAAGAGTTTTTCTCTTCTTCCACAATTATCTAGTTATGCTCCTCATAAATGCCTTAGCCAAGTCTATGCATTCCCTATATAGATCTCTATATTCTTTGTCATTCTGTGTTTCTTTAGTAAAATACAGTAAAGAGGCAATTTCAACAGACCTCTTGCTGATAATTAATGAAATAAAGCAGCTGTCACTCAGCCTTATACTACAGGAGGTTATCTCACCAATAGATATTTTTGACGTACACTTTTCTTCTATGTTATTTTTGGCTTTACCTAGATCCTCATAATAATCAAATATATAGTTGGTTCCATCTTTAGTAAGTATCTTGTATGCATTTACTCCTTCATCAATATAGAGCTCTTCTATCAAAAATGGCACACCAAATTATATTATGTCATTCTTCGACTAAAGGTGATGCTAATACAAGTTGAGAGCCACAATAAGGGCAACGGTATCCTAAGCGCTTTGCATCTGCTGCACAGAAATAAGCTTCAATAGTCTTTGAGCACTTGGGGCACATATAAACAACTTCCTCATGCCTGCTACCTGGCTTTTGTCCGGAGAGATCCATATACCTACCACATATGCGACACCTTACCGTTACCCAACCTACATGGCCAGACGCATTGATTCCCTTTGCTAGTCCTATAGTCATACCGTTCCACCAACATTATGTGTAGAATGGATGAGAATTTAAATTCTATATAGAACTGCTATAAAGCGAGGATTGGGTGGAAATAATGGTATCAAAAGCTACTGTGCTGATGATAGTGCTATTTGCTGCTACTTTAGTTTCATCTGGGATAGGGTTATACACATATTCTTCCTATTCTAAGCCGTTAAAAGCCTTGAGTTCCAACCCCTCAATGTTTAACCTTATGAACAAGGTTTCATACCTTAAATACACTATCGATTCCCCCAAATTTGGAAAGATGTATGTTGTGGTGAATAACGACATAATGGGGCATAACGGGACTGCTTCATTATATAACGGAACTACTAACAAGTTATTAGAAAAAATAATTTATAAATATGGCAATAATGGTCTGGTCAGTATGAAGGAAGTAATGGGAAACGTTACTATTCCTATGAATGCTACTTACTACAAGGCATTTTATACGAGCGAGTTTACTTTTACAAATCCCTATACTGGAGCAAAGACAATGTTACCTTTTCCTGGCATGGCTCCGATTTTAGGTGTTTATTATATAGGTAACCTATATAATATTAGCTGGAAGTACCTTTCAAGCGGGCAGCCTTCTAGGTCTTCCCCATATGCTAGCGTAAATATAGGATTTGTGGAAGCACCCTTTAATGGCAAAACTTATAAAGCTATTGCAATAAGCATTGCACCATCAACAACAACGTTTAGTACCTCTACCACTACTTCAATAAGGCTTAGTGCAACAATAATATATATTAGTGGGGTTCCAGTCGCTTCACAGATGATCATAAGTGTTGGCGCTTCTAATTACCTAGTCTATAACTTAACGTCAATAAAGGTAAGCTAGACCCTTAAGGACCGTTTAGTTGGGAATTACTTTATACTTTTCACATTTCTTATTTTAGAAACTGGTAATATAAGCATGTTATCATAAGGAGTTTTGTACATATCCTTATTTATCGAAATTTCGATAAGGGCGTCTACATCATCAAGAAACAGAGTAGCAAAGGATAGTATATTTTCGAACGTCGGGTCTCTAAATGATTTCCTGTAAGAGCTTATTTTAGGCTCATCAAGAAAGTGAATAAAGTATGATATCCTTTTGTAGAGCCTGATACCATCGCTGTTTAATCTTTCATCCCTGCTGAAAAATGAATAATAGTTCTCAAGGAGTTTTATCAATATGTTTTTTATCTCCTTTATTGCTCCCTCAGAGCTTGCACCCTCCATCATTACGCCTCACTATCAGAGATGCGAGGTACCATCATTGGGAGCTATAATTCCTCCTCATATTCTCCTGGTTTGTCCTCATCTGGGGTCTTCCATCCCATAGGACTACCATTTCCATACCTAACTGGTCTTTCAAGCTTACTTAATAGGACAACCCTACTGGCTTTGCTTCTACTAACTATTGGGTATGAAGTTTCTTTACTAACCTTCTTTGCTAGGTATGATACCTCTTCAAAGCTAGGCATATTGGCTTTAGAGAGTCTAAGCTTGCTTGCCCCTATGTACATATATGCTTTCACTTCTATGTAGTCTGGCATTCCTAGTCTTACCAGCTTGCCAAAGCCATTTACTGCGTTGTCATTATCGTTAAATCCTTTAACATGTGTTATCCTATAGACGGTTGTGGATGAAAAGCTAGGCAACATCTCTAGCGTCTCGAGCGTTAGCTTCCATGCATTTGGAACTATTGGCCTATTGAAGAATTTATAAGTTTCCTCGTTCCATGCCTCAAGGCTTACATAGATCTGTGAGGGTTCCTCCTCAAGGTTTGCTAGCACATCCGGTCTGACAGCCCTTGTCACGAGGAATGTTGTTATTCCTCTCTTGTGGAACTCTTTTATAAGCTCCCCTAACCTGGGATACAGGGTTGCCTCGCCCGTGAGGCTAATTGCTACATGTTTTGGGTTCATGGCCTCTTCATATTTCTTTAAATCTACGCCAGGTCTACCTTTGTAACCGCTCATAAGCCTTCTATATTCCTTTATTGCGTTATCAACAATAAATTTAGGGTCATCATTGAACGGCAAACGGGTCTCATCCCATTCGAGACCTACATCTTGTGGTCTTAGCCTCCAGCAATGTATACAAGCGTTCCAGCACCAATGGTTTGTAACGCTTAATTGTATGCATCTATGGCTTTCTATTCCATAGAACTTTGATTTATAGCAAAACCTATTCTCCACCATAGCTGCATGGTTCCAGAAGCACTTCTTTACAGAGCTGTGATTGCCTATAATATGGTAGCCTTGTTTTTTTAACCTTTGGTTAAGGGCGTCATATACATCAATATTAATGGCATCATTCATCTATTTTATCCCTCTAAAAGGCCTTTTTCTGTAAGATATGTATATGCACTATAGGCAGCTATTGAGCCGGAAGCCGCTGCTGTAACTATTTGCCTAAATCCCTTCCACTTGCTTGTGGCATCGCCAGCAGCGAATACTCCTGGTATGTTAGTTCTCATCCAATCATCTACTTTGATATATCCGTCTTCATCCGTTTCCAATCCTAGGGATTTATACCACTCCTTAGGTGGTTCGAACCCTATCTCTATAAATATACCATCTATTGGTATTTCTCTTCTTTCATGAGATACCTTGTTTTCTATAATAGCACTTTTAACTAGGCCTTCTCCCCTTATTTCTGTCACAATAGTATTATATAGTGGCTTTATGTTTTTCTTCTCTAACACCCTTTTGACATAAAAAGGTTTTGCTCTGAATTGGTCTCTTCTATGAACAAGGTAAACCATGCTTACGTAGTCACTAAGCAATAATGAACCTTCAAGGGCGGCATCTCCACCCCCTACTACAATCACGCTTTTTTTCCCTTTATAAAGCGGAGCATCACAGATGCTACAGTAGCTAACACCCTTACCGGTAAATTCCTTTTCTCCTGGGACGTTCAACTTTCTCCTCTTAGAGCCAACCGCCATTATAATGGTCTTGGTATATACATCTAGGTCATTTGTTCCAATAACATGATATTCTCCATTGTTATCTTTATTAAATCCTTTTACTGTTATATACTCATATACCGGCACATTGAAAAGTTTTTCTGCATGTTGCCTAAACCTTGAAACAAGCTCTGATGCTTTTATGGAAAGTGTTGCTGGATAATCGTCAACTACATCAGTTAGGTTTAGCTGTCCTCCCACTTCTTCACTAACAATTGCTGTCTTTAATAAAAACCTTGATGCATAGACTGCTGCAGAAAATCCTGCTGGTCCGGCTCCTATTATTAATACATCATAGTGCTCTTTCTTGGGTGGCTTAATGATTTTCTTTCCAAGCCTTAAAGACATCTCAGCATCCTCCTTCGTAAAGGGAGAAATGAAGCTTATAAATTGTAGTACCAAAAATTGATGTTTTCTTGGTTTATAGTTAAATTAATGTATGACCGATCATTTTCTTCGACTTGACAAATTCTATTAGGTTTCTTTGATGCCTAATAGCAGCTTCCCTAGCTGCTTCTGGATCACCTCTTGCTATGGCCTCATAGATTTTCCAATGTTCTTCTATTTCTTCATTTATCCTGCTTGCTGAAGCAAAGAGGTCAATCTTGAGAACAGCAAGTTTATTCCTTATATCTTTAAGTATATCTCTGAGATATTCATTGCCGCTCATTTCGGCTACTAAATCATGAAATTCTGTGTTGATTTTTGCTGCAGCTAAGGGGTCGTTCTTGTCAATTTTTCTCATCATCTCAGCTTTTTCTCTTAGCTTCTTCAGCAATTCTTTATTTTTATTGCTGGCAGCTCTCTCTGCGGCATAACCTTCAAGGACAACTCTAACTTCAAATAACTTTATTATTTGTTCCTTTGTTAAAAAGTTCACATGATATCCATCACTCATCCTTACAACTAAGCCCTCTTTTTCTAATTTATGAAGAGCCTCTCTAACAGGTGTTCTACTTACGTCATAGATCTTGGCTAAGTAGGTTTCGCTTAGTTTATCCTTTGGTTCAAACCTTCTGTTCAATATATCCTTCTTCAGCAACTCATAAATTATGTCTGTAAACTTTGCCTGTTTGGTGCTTTCTTTTCTTATCAAGTCGATTCGCCCGGTTTTTTTGTGCAGGCTTTAAAATTTATATTTATTATCATTTTTTATTAACAATATTTTAATATAAGATACTATTTATGTCTCTTTGTTTCTATCTAGCTTGGCGTGATCCATAAAGGAATAAAGACGGGGAAAAGGTGTTAGTTTAAAAGGTTCAATAATGATGACTAGAGCCTTGCCATGGAAATATTTTAGGCTACGCAAAAAGAAGAAAAAGGTAGATCAGGTTTTCTTAATCCTACCCATTACTGAATCTATTTCATCTTTGTAAGCTTTTATGATCTCTTTCCAGTGATGGTCTATGATATCTGGATTGTTGCTTAGTATGTAATAGAGGGCAAGCTTTATCGAAAGCCTAACGAAAGAACTTTTGGAAATACCATATTTTTCTGAGAGGTCGTTTAGGAGGCTCATCTCATAGGGGGATACCTTAGCACTTATGGTTATGTCATTTGTTGGCTTAAATTCAAGCTTTATAGTTTGTCCTCTGTATTCCATAATGGCTACACCTGTAAATTGGGGAGTAGTGTTCACCATAATTTTGGTTATATAGGAAATTAAATGTGTTTACCCCAGGTTAACGTCCTTTCTTTTTAAATACTTTAAAATATGGTTCTGCTTTTAAGCGCTTATGAAGGCCAAATTTATAACAGCAGCTCTTCTATAGCACTTTTAACATCAGCATCTCTTCTTAATGCGTCCTCTATTATAATGGATTTTCCTCTGTACAGCTTGATCCCATCTTCTTCTAATGCCTTGAATTCACCTTCGAATACCTTCTTTGAGTTTTCTTTTAGAGTCCCAAGTTCAAACCTTGTGCAGTAAAAATCTTTTGTATCATCTCCTTTACCTAGAAATTCATCTCCTTTACTTATGTAGAGCCTCTTCGTCTCTAGCGCTAGGCATAACCTTAATCTTCCCTTTCTGCACAATATAGAGTTCTTCTTTGGTACATATGCGATATTGTTGCCACAAATGTGCCTTAAATAATTGAGGTGCGTTGAAAAATCTTTGTAATCCCTATATATAAATGTTGATAGAAGTGAAGTAGAGGCAAAAATAACTGAAAGTGTTACATAATATGTAAGCCTATATGAAGGAAAGTAAAAGTAAACGAAGCAAAATAGTACAACGTCTATTGACACGTCAATTAAAAGAAGGAATAACATTTTTTTTAGATAAAAACTCAGAATGTTATCCTTGACAATCTTTGTCATTTTTCATCATTTAGTATTGTGAGTTAGTTAATCTAGCCATTTGTCTTCATATGCATCTAATATATCCTTGTATTGTCCCTTCTCTATGCCTTCTATTACCTCTTTAGGATCCTTGTTGTCTACGGTGAGACCTATGCTCCTTGCAGTCCCTAGAATAGATTTAACTGCTGAGGCCAAGCTTTTCGATAACATCTTTGGTTTTGATCTTATTGCTATTTGAATTATTTTTTCCAATGTTATATCTCCTACCTTGTTATGCCCTGGATCGCCACTGGGTTCAGAAGCACCAGCTTCCTTTAGAAGGAGGGCAGTAATGGTTGGTATTCCAACTTCTATATTATAATTTTTGTTAGAAGTATTTACAACTATCTTAACAGGGATAGTCATTCCTTTAAAGTCCTTTGTCTTTTCATTTATTTCCTGCACAACTTTCTTTACGTCCAGTCCTAGTGAGGATAGAGTCGGGCCTAGAGGTGGTCCAGGCCTTGCCTCTCCACCTTCTATTTGTATGGTTATTACTTTTTCCTGTGGCATCTTGATCAACCTTCCGTTGCTAATTAGGTTATCGTTTCGTTATTAAATCTTTTATTGGATTTAAGATAAAGAAATTATTTCAGATTTTCAAGTTGTTAAATATAGCTTGAAATGCTTTTATGGCCAGGCGCCGGATGCAAGAACTAGGCTGAGTACATCTTTTATGTTAGCAACACCCAATATCTTTTTGTGTTCATCCAATATAGGGATGTGCCTTATATTAGCTTCAACCATTTTGTATGCAACTGCAACTATAGGTTCATCTATATTCGCTGTTATTAGCTTACTGCTCATGTACCTTGAAACAGGGGTTTCTAATGGTGCATCTTCGGCTATAGCCCTTACCAGGTCCCTCTCTGTAAAAATTCCGCTTATTTCATTGGACTTAATAACAATAACGCTATCAATATTTTTTTCTTTCATAATCTTAGCTATTTTGTTTAAAGGAGTGTTATAATCTACCATGATAGCCTTTTCTTTTGCAATGATGTCCTTTAAAGATACCAATGCTTACACCTTTCATATATTTAATATATAGCATTTATATTTTTAACTCTTGCCTTCTAATAGAGCTATGAAAAAATAATAGTGAGAAGAAATGAAGCTCAGATACTTGGACTTGGGCGTAGGGGATGATTCCTTCGAGATAAAAGAAATAAATAGTGAAGAGATTTATGGTATAATAGATTTTGGTCTCAAAATGCACTATGATAAAAGGACGTATGATTTAGACCCCCTAGATCCAGGTAACCTGATGGTACTAGGAATAGGTCCCTTCGCCGGTGGTATCATTATAGGAAGCCATAGGATAGTATTTATATTCAAGAGCCCAATTTCTATGGGTTTGCATGTAAGCGAATTGGGCGGCGCTGGTTACGCTTTTTATAAGACAGGCCTTGATGCCATAATAATACGTGGCAAGTCAACCCAACCATCAATTATTAAGGTATTTTCTGGTAGTGATGGAGAACATAATATAACAATAGAGCACCTGGACGAGAGAGAACTCTGGGAAATATACAGGGGCTATGGAGCATATAAAGGTACTAGGGCACTAACGCAATATATTGTATCTAAAGAGAAGGACGGGATAATAAAAAACAAGGCAAGAGCACTCGTCGTTGGACCTGGATCTTTTAAGACAAGGTTTGGAGGAGTATTTAGTTATGTTCTTGATGAGCGAACGGCAGAAATAACACCTGTATCAGATTCGGCTTCAAGGGGTGGAGGTGGAAGCGTTTTAGCAAGGGCTCATAACGTTGTAGCGATTGTTGTAGGGGGGCAAGCAAAAAAAGATAATGCAAAGTTAATGAATATAAAGGTTATGAATCAAATATCCCAAGATGTGTATAAAGGCCAATATACATCAACTTTGTTGGAAAGGACTGTAAAGTATCGTTTTGATCCAAGGACAAAAACAGGTGGAACCTTTGGTGTAAACTATATACATTATAAGGATCTAGTTCCTTCTATAGCATATAATACAATTTATTATAGCAGAAGTGTAAGGTTGATGCTGCATGATAAAATAATTGAGAGCTATTGGAAGCCCTTTGAAGATGAGGTGTTTAATGGAGGTAAGCTTACTAGTGCCTCTAAGAATTGCGGAGAACCTTGCCCAGTTTCATGTAAAAAAATATACAAGGGAACAAAGATAGATTATGAGCCGGCTCATGGAGTTGGTCCAATTAATGGTGTAATAACAATTGATGATTCGGCAAGGTTAGTTGCTTTGCTAGATGACCTTGGCCTCGATGCAATCGAGACTGGTCATATAACATCATGGCTTTTTGATTTGTTACAAAAGGGCTTGCTGAGTTTAAAAGACCTTGGTTTGGAGAAGAACCCAACGCTAGATCCGGAGGAGATATCTGTAGAAACTAGTAAAGTTAATGCAGAAGCCTTGGAAAAAATTATATATAGCATGGTATATAATAGTGAAAACAATATGATTTTAAGGCTTATCGCGGAGAAAGGGGCAAGGCAGGCTGCCAAAGAGCTGACCAAGATCTACATGGATAGAGTAAAGAATAAGAAAAGAAAATTCGAAGACCTACTTGTTTACGCGCCCTTTGGGAAAGAAGGATATATGACGCCCAACTACTATTGGAGCCCTGGAGTGCTTGCCCCACTATATATATTGGGCAAGTATTGGACTGATTATTCACCTTCCTTCAAAGAACCAGAGGACTATGCAAGCATAAGCATCAAAAGAGCTGCTTCAGAATACATAATCAGTAATGCCGGTTTTTGTAGATTTCACAGGGGTTGGGCAGAGGAGATGATATCTAGGATGTACAAAAACATCTTTGGAATAGAAATTGATCCATTAAAGCATGGCCTGAGAATGTATAAGGCAATAGCCGAATACCAGCTCAAGTCCGGGGCGGAACCTGTCTTCTGGGAATCTAGGAAGGTTATAGATATAATAGCATCAATAGCCGCTGAGGCCGGGACTCCAAATTGGGAAGACGCAATGTATCATGTTGAGAAAATGAGGGAATGGTGGGAGAGGTTCTATAAGAAAGTAAAAGACACAATAGATTCACTATAATGATTTATGCTAGACACTCTTTTAACACATTTTTTATTGCATCAATTCCAAATTCTTTATCTATTGACATGCTTCCATATGATTTCTTCCCGCCACCAGATCCTTTTAGTTTACGAGACATTTTTTTGAGCAGTTCTCCTAGGTTGATCTTTTCTGATGCTAAGGAACCTGCTGAAAACTCCGCAAGGTTGCGATTCTCGCTTTCTATAACGAAACCGATAATCATGTCCTTGTTTTTTTCAGTAATTCTTTTTAATAACTCTCTAATGTAACGGGTATCGCTATCAGGGGTTTTTAAAACCGCAAGCCTGATGCCATTGTCTATCCTTTCTGCTCTAGATACTATGGCTTCTACTTGATTTTCCCATAGCTTTCTATAGGCCTGTAGGGCATTCTCTTTCTCTTTACATAATTGCATGATTGAATTAATTCTTTGAACCTCTTCTCCTTTTTTTGTACCTAAGATGTTATTGATTTCCTGTATTTTATTTTCTATTTTTTCAAGTTCTTCTGATAGCCTAGTACCCGCGACGAATTCGAATCTAATTACGCCATCTTGGATTTTTTCAACATTTGTGATTTTTATTCCTCCTATTTCACCAGTATTTCTTAGATGCGTCCCGAAGCAAGCTTCGGTATCCCAATCTTTTATCTCAACTACTCTTATAGTAGGTGTTGTGGGTACACCACCTTGGTAAAGGGAGAATCCATATCTATTTTCAGCCTCTGTCCTGTCCATGTAGAATTGGTTTATTGGCTTTCTTTCATCTATAACATTATTGGCCAACCGCTCAATTTGCCTTATTTCTTCAATACTTGGCATTTTATAGTGCGTTACGTCTAACCTACCTTTCTCTGGAGTCTTTTCGGCTCCTGCTTGCCATATATGTTTTCCGAGTACTCTCCTTATAGACCCCATTAGCAAGTGGGTGGCAGAGTGATGCCTCATGAGCCTATATCTCCTCTTCCAGTTGATCTCACCTGATACCTCATCACAAGGCTTACTTATTTCTTTGTCAACAACGTGCACAACTACTCCGTTAGCCTTCTGAACATCTATTACGTTATAGTATTCGTTGCATATCTTAATCCTCCCAATATCATGAGCTTGACCCCCTCCTGTAGGGTAAAACAACGTAGAGTCTAGTATGACGTATTTTCCCATAGTGCCTAGGAGCCTTGCCTTAAAGTCGATCTCGTAGGGTTTTTCATGGAAATATAGGCGTGTTTCAGGAAACTTTTTCATCCACTCTATAACTTCTTTTGGGAGCTGAACCTTCTCATAGGTACCCCTTACCTTAGAGGGACCTTTATGTCTTGAAGCTATAAGAGAATAGAAGTTGTTTGGAACATTAAGTTTTATTCCCTTTTTGCTAGCTTCTTCGGCAATAATTTCTGGCGGTATCCCATGACTATCATAGAGTTTTATTAGCTCTTCATTATTTATGCTACCGCTTTTAAACATTTTATATGATAGTCTTAAACCCCTTTCTAAGGCTTCCTTAAACTTTCTCTCCTCCTCTTTTATAACTTCAACTATATAATCCTTAGCTTCATAGATTTGTGGGAAGTCCCTTCCCCACAGGGCTATTTGTGGCTCTGTTAATTCAACAAGGCTTATATCCTTATTTAGCAGCTTAAGGTGCTTTAAAGCCCTCCTGATGACCAGTCTTGCTAAATAGCCTTCACCTGTGTTGCTGGGAACTATCCCGTCTCCTAGCATTAAAGAGATTGTTTTTATATGATCTAGTAATACGTATAAATGAGCTTCCCTTTGTAAGATGCCCTTTACCATTTCTATTGATAACCCTGTGTTTTTTGACACACTTCCGTAAAACTCCTCAACGCTAGTGATATCTTCTGGATCCAACCTTCCTGCAGCCTTGAATGCTCCCCATAAGACCTCCGAAGGCGGTTTGTTTAGATTCAAAATCTTTCTATATTTATCAATAACCTCTCCGAATATTGCATCAAATGCGGTGGGAGTCTTTTGTGTAAACCAAGCTATTCTTTCAATACCATAGCCGGTATCTACGATCTTTAGCGGTAGGCTGGTGTATCCTTTATTATCGATCTTATACATCATGAAAACTAGGGTTGCGAGTTCTAGCCCTCCAACGGCCACTTCAAAGCAAGGACCTGCGTTTCCTCCTCCTTCCCACCAAGATTCTTTAAAGACTATCATGTCTTCTGGTATTTTTAGTTCCTTTGTGAAGAAATCGAAGGCGTATTTTACGGTTTCTTCTTTCCAATAGATACGTGTCTCAGGATAATTAAATGCATGATGTGCACCCATTTCAAAAGTAGTCAGGTGCCTTCCTATGGTTAATCCAACGTTATCTATATCTTCTAACCTTATGCTTGGTTGACTAATGACAAGGGGGTTTGCAGGTGGTTTAACTAGCCCACTTGTGACGTGTGGTTGAAAATCTACAATGCTGGCTATTGTTAAGTAGAGGTCCTCCCTCCATCTTGCAACAACAGGTCTTGGATTTAGTGGAGTATGTCCATTTTTTTTAAAAAATTCTATGAATTTTTCCCTTGCTTCCCTGACACTAAGACCTTTTATAGATGGTATTTTATCAAACCAATATTCAGTGTCTGGGGCATCTTGGCAGGTATCAAAGTTTTGGTTGAGTGACCAAAAGTATTCTCCACCAACTTTGCATTTCTTCCTTACAAATCCTCTTTCCTTAAAAAAACTTAGCCTATAGTCTTCAGGATTCAGTTTTGGCATATATAGCACCTTGTTTAAAACGGCTTAGATCCTTTATAAAACAAAAAACTCACATTCCGAATAGACCACTTAGCCCTTCGCCTATATCAACTTCCTTACTTTCTTCCTTCTCTTCTTCCTCCTTTTTTGCTTCCTCCTTTTTCTCCTCTATTGGGGCAGAGGCCGGTGCAGCAACTGGTGCGGAGACAACGGTACTTGCGTTTTTCAATACATCTTCTATGTTGATTTCGGATAGGCTCGCAACGAGCATTTTTATTCTCGCATCATCTGCCTGTATTCCAAGGGATTCTACTACTTTTTTTAGATTATCCTCATTGAGCTGAGCGCCTGCATAATATAATGCAAGCGCGGCATGCACATATGCTTTTCCTTCCTGAGCCATTTTTATCAACCTCTTACTGCATTTTATTAGATGTGTTTAGAAAGCCTATAAAAGCGTTGCTAAACCTTTTAGACTTCAAAAAAGATAATAATAAAATGTTCAATTCTATTCTGCGTAATGCTCATATATGGTATTGAACCTTTTTATAAGGTGTTTTATCAACCCTTTATCTTTATGCTGAAAATATGCCATAATAGTGCTATTAATGTTATAATCTGATAACATCGATTTGTAGGCCTGACCACTCTGATCTATTCCATCTCCCCTATAGCATCTATTAGCTTTGTAGTAATTGAGTTAATAGTAGCCCTTAAAATTTCTATTAACACTAGGGATACCTTGTACTGATATTTATCTGTTTCATATTCCTTTTCCTCTTGAATTACGTCTCTTTTTAACTCGTCTAACAATTCTATTAGTTGCTGGTAGAATCCTTTCATCTCTTTTTGTTGCTCATGCAACAGTTCCAATATTGTGTTAATTGTAGAGAGGAGAAATGATTGTAGAGAAAGATAGTATCTATATACAAAAGGTAAATCGAAGAAATCCTTGGCTTTGTATTTCTCTAGGTAATGTTTTAAAAGCCTATTATAGGCGTTTAGCGAAATTATGCTATCTTTATCATCTTTATCTAGGCCTTTTTTTGCTACTTCCCAAATAAAATTATAGTATTGCTCCTTAATGCTCATAAAAACTCACATTCCGAATAGACCACTTAGCCCTTCGCCTATATCAACTTCCTTACTTTCTTCCTTCTCTTCTTCCTCCTTTTTTGCTTCCTCCTTTTTCTCCTCTATTTTTTGTTTTGCTTCGATACGTTTTGTTTCAATACCTAGACTTTTCGCATTGTCTCCAAGAAGGACTATTACAGCTTCCGCTTCATTAGCTGCAGTGATTATTGATACTTCCGCAGATTCTTTATCAATTGCTATTGCAGAGCTTTGGAGCACCTGGGTTAGTTCTCTTTCAGCTAGCAGTATAGCTGAGGTCAGTGCTTCCGGAACCTCAAAGTAAGCAATCTCCTCAGATAGGTTTATGGCTTCCCTTTCGGCTCTTATAACTTCATCCTTGAATGATTCGATATCTATATGAAGCAGGTCTCCAGGTATAAATATGGACTTGTCCCATGCTGCTATTAGGTTTATCCCTACCTCGAATGGTTGTATATTAAGCTGTTGAAGTAGGCTGGCTAGCTCAGGGGATATGATTTGACCTTTCTTCGCAACTACTGTATCTTTCTTTACGTAAATGCTTCCCTTTCTAACCTCATACGGGATTCTCAGCTTTCCGAACACGCTAATCATAGGTCCAGGCCTTATCCCTGTGTCTCCTTCGGGTATTACTATATCTTTCGGTGCTGGCAGGCCTGCCTTTGCTGGAGCAGGTACTTTAAGCCTATCTAGTATTAATGATATCTTAAACGGATTAACATCCGTAAATATTAGCATTACGCCACTTTTTAGGTGACCCTCTATAGTTTCTCTCTTTAGCCCTGCTTTTTCTAGCGCCATAAAGATTAGGTTTTTCTTTGACACCCTAAAGATGGCCTTGTCCCTTAGTTGTTTTTTAATAATTTGCAGCTGCTTTGTTGGTAAAGAGTAGAGGTCGGCAAAGAGCACGTATTTCTTGCCTTGGATTAGGCTAGAAAGATATTCTAACTCCTTTTTCTTACTTTCAGGCGGTTCTTTTCTTCCAATTTTTCTGAGTACAAGTGCCATATACCTTCACCTAACCCTTATCTCAACAGGTATACCCATCGTCTTCTTTATATAAACCTTCTCTATCCTCCCTACCCCAAACTTAGATTCAACAGTGTTATAAACGGTATTTACGTTCTCTGCTATTTCATCCGGCTTCATATCCTCTGTACCAACTTTGCATTGAATTTGTGGCTGGTTTCTCAGCCTTACCCAAACGGCTCTCTTGTAGTTGTTTGCTATATCTTCCAGCCCGCTCCTTGGAGAGATTGCTATGGGTATCTTTCCCCTAGGGCCTAGGGCCGGGCCTAAAGTGCTTCCTACTAATCCCATAAGGTCGGAGGAAACAAGTACCCAATCACAAGTCTTTGCTATGGCCCTTGCAGCTTTTTTGTTCCCCTTTATGGAAGAAATTTCTTCCCTCGAAATTGCTCTCAACCCAAGTTTTTTTGCCTCCAATAAGAGGTCACCAGAGGCAACAACACATATTTCTGGTATCTTTGTAGGTTGATGAGGTAAATATAAGACTTCTCTAAATCTGCCTTCGTTAGTCTTCAGGTTTATTCCTTTTAGCGTCAGGATTATCTCTATGCTTTGCCTGAAGTTCCTCTTCCCCCCTAGCTTTATTGCCTTATCTACAGCCTCTATTAACACTTCATTGTTCAAGGGCAACTTCTATACACCATCTATCTAAGTTTTCTGCCTAAAACTTTATATCCTTTTCAATTTATAACTATTAACGAATCCCTTCATATGCATCAATGTTTGTTACATTCTGGAAGATGTGGAAATTAATAGCCCAATCTTAAGTATGTTCTAAAAATTTAATCTTTAAATTACAATAATCAGCTAGGGTGCCAGAAGTGGTTAATGAATATTTAAGAAAGGTTTTAGATTTAACCGAGGAACAAAACGTGTGGCGCCTACAAGAAACCATAAATTTAATAGCCAGCGAAAATGTTATGAGTCCTTTAGCTCTTTCTGTATATATGAGTGACTTTATGCATAGGTATGCCGAGGGGAAGCCTTACAAAAGGTATTACCAAGGGACAAAGTATTCTGATGATTTAGAGACTATGACCAATGAGTTGATGGGGAAGCTTCTCCATACGGACATGGTTGATATAAGGCCAATAAGTGGTACAATAGCAAATGCTTCTGTCTTTAGGTATTTAGCGCAACCTGGCGAAAAAGCGGTTATAGCCCCCGTACAGGCAGGGGCCCACGTCAGCCATACAAAGTTTGGAACCCTTGGAGCTTTAGGAATTGAGCAGATAGATTTGCCGTATGATGAAGAAAGGATGAATGTAGATATAGATAAGGCAATAAAGGTCATTGAACAGGTTAAGCCGAAATTTGCTGTCTTGGGTGGTAGCGTTTATCTCTTTCCACATCCAGTCAAAGAGATATCGGATGCTATCCACTCAGTAGGAGGTAAACTTGTATATGATGCTGCTCATGTATTGGGATTAATAACAGGGGGTGTGTGGAGAAATCCACTAGATAATGGAGCAGATGTTATGAATGCATCTACTCACAAGACCTTTCCTGGTCCTCAAGGAGGCGTCATAGCATTTAAAGACAGGGCTATTTACAAGGGAGTTGGTAAAACAATCTTTCCTTGGTTTGTGAGCAACCACCATCTCCACAGGTTACCAGCAACAGCTGTTACTGCAATTGAAATGACAGAATTTGGGGAAGAGTACGCAAGGCAAATAGTAAAAAATGCAAAAAAGCTTGCAGAATCGTTAGCTGAAAGAGGGTTCGTGGTTATAGGTGAGCGCTTGGGTTATACGATGAGTCACCAAGTACTTGTAAATGTCTCCTCTCTTGGAGGTGGGGCAAAAGTTGCCAAAATGCTTGAAGAAAGCAATATAATATTAAATAAAAACCTCTTGCCTGAAGATCCACCCGAGGCTGTGCAGAACCCTAGTGGACTAAGAATTGGCGTTCAAGAGATGACAAGATTTGGTATGAAGGAAGAGGAGATGGATTACATTGCAGAGTTCATGGAAAGGGTTGTTATAAAGGGAGAAGAGCCCTCAAAGGTTAGAGAGGAAGTTAAGCAATTCAGGCAATCGTATAAAAAAGTACAATATGGCTATGATGTAACGGTAGGAGAGGGTAGAAACCTACTCATGTTAAACCTGCTATAGTATGAGGAGTTAAAGGCTATTTCCATGCACTTTTTTAGTATAAGGCCTTTTTGAGTTAAAGTTTCTGCTGTTAATTATTTTCCTAAAAGGATTTTTAATAGTGGATATTTAATGATATCAGGCACTCACTTTAGTAAAAATATATAAGCCAGGAGATTCAGATACTCTTAGCGAAGAAGTGAGTATAATGAAACTTATAGTAATAAGATCCGAAAAAGGCAATATATCGTATAGTGACATAGTAGAGGGGGAGCTTTCACAGATGGTTAAGAAGATAAGTGAGGAAGTGTTAAAAGAGTGGGACCCAGAGCTAAGCGATTTTATTGTTTTAAAAGATACGAGAGAGGTTGATTTGCCGTTGCCGTTGAAACCCGAGCTGGTTGATATGCTTAGAAGGATAGGTTCATTAGGAAGGAAATCCACTAAGGCGGTAGTGAAGTTTCCTGTATATACGATAAGCTTTGAAAATATGATGATCAATGAAGATAAATATATAGAAAATAAGATTTATTTAATAGCACCATATATCAACGATGATATTAAGGCTGAGTTGGAAAGTGAAGCAATGGAGATTACTTCACAGAAAAGCCCGCCAAGCGGTATAGAAGCTGAATAGGCCTTAAGGTATTCATTATGTATGGCGGCATAATAAACTCGATTATAATGCTCTTCGTAGTCATGGATCCCATAGCTGTTATCCCTTTTTATATGGGAAACGTAAACCTTCTTCCCCCCAGCAAAAAGAAGAGGTTCTTGAGAACGTTAATCATATCAGCTGTTTTCATGTTATTATCATTCATGATAATTGGTGACTATATGTTTAGGATACTCGGAGTTACCTTCGACGACTTTAAAATCGCCGCTGGCATAGTGTTGCTTATCTATGCTATTGCAAGCCTTTTTGATATAGAAATAGGCGCACCTAAAACTGATATAGAGAACATAGAAAGAAAGGCTATAGTTCCCTTGGCAACTCCACTGTTAGCAGGTCCTGGAAGCATATCTGCCTTACTTTATATAAAGTATGCCTATGGATATGGCGTTGCATTGATAAGTATGTTTGTAAACATAATCGTAGCCTATTTTGTGCTGTACGTTGGCGAGAGGATAATGAAGCTACTAGGGCAGCATGGTGCCCTTCTTATAGATAAGTTTATGAGCCTGATACTAGCAGGGTTTGCGGTTAGTTTGATATTAGCTTCAGTATAAAGTAGGTCTAGTTTATTACAGTAAAAATAATTTAAAAAACCTATTTGTTCTATGTTATAGTGAAACAAAGGCGGTGAAAGAGGATGAGTGTACAGTTTGCAACCCTAGGGGATTTGAGGAAAGGTAGCTATATAATAATTGATGATGAGCCATGTAGGATAGTTGAGATAACTAAGGCTAAGACTGGAAAGCATGGAAGTGCAAAGGCACACGTTGTGGCAGTAAGCCTATTTTCTGGACAAAAGAAGACCTTGATAGCCCCTTCTGATACGCAAGTTCAGGTTCCGATAATAGAGAAAAAGAATGGCCAGATACTGGCTGATTTAGGGAATAGCCTACAGGTCATGGATATGGAGAGTTACGATACTATAGAAGTAGAAAAGCCAGTAGATGAGCCTGAGCTTCTAAGCAAGTTGAAGCCTGGAACAGAAGTGGAATATTGGTTAATTTTGGGAAAGGCAAAGATAGTTAGAACAAGAGGTTAAGTCATAGTTATAGTGGTGGCACGAAAAATTTTATTTTAGCCTTATGGTAATCTCTAATAATCGTTTTTGCTGCTTCTTCGATAATGGGTTCCTTGCTTTTCTTATATACCCACATGCGCTTTAGCGCCAAGGTTTCTAGGATTTTATACGGGTCGCTCTCTCCTATACCGTATGCCTTTGCTATAGCATCCGGATTATATGAAAGGATTTTTCTGAGAAGATCTATAGCAGGCCTTACAGGATCTTTCAGTTCTTCTACATTTTTCCCTCTTATCACAGAATCCGGATAACCAATACCATAGGGAATAATACCCGGTGTATCTATTATGTAGATCCCTTCCCTTATCTTATATCTTGTAAAAGACTTTGTGTACCCCGGGCTACCTGGTATTGGGCTAGTGGACGCGCTTTTCTTTCCCTTTAAAGAGTTTATTATTGTTGACTTGCCGGTTTTTGGGTAGCCAACAATAGAGGCGGTTAAAGGATCTCTATACATAAGGTTCTGCTCTAGCTTTTTTAGCAAAATGCTTTTACTTTTTTTATTATACATAGAAAAAGTAATGGTGTTAAGCCCGTATGAATTAAATTTTTTTATCCAAAGATCTGCAATTCTCTTCGGAACTAAGTCGGATTTATTTAAGACTACTATTATTTCCTTAGACAAGATCCTGGCTAATTCTTCGACCTTCCTGCTTCTTGTAGTTATTGGATCCCTTATGTCAAGCACTTCTATTACCATATCAGATCTTTTTAATAGCCTGGCTATGTGTCTCCATGATATCAATATTTTTTACCTCGCACTGCAAATAAATAATTTCATTATTGAAAGGTTAAAAATTGTTATGAATATATAAACTTTGCGTAACACTTATATTTAGGAAAAGCTTAAAAGGCCTGGTGATTAGGATGGGCAATATAGAGGATTCTGGAAAGAATGGGTCAAAGCCCAAAAAAGCAGAATGCCCGCCAGACAAGATTATATACGATGCTAATATGGGCGCAAGGATCTGTTTAGAGACGGGAGAGGTTTTGGAAGAACAAGTAATAGGAGATGAAGCAGAATGGCGTGCATATACGCCAGACGAGAAAGCTAGGAGAACAAGGGTTGGTGGACCAATTTCGCTCTCAAGACCTAATATGGGCGTTGATATATATATTGGAAGCTTCCATGAAGGTAGTGGCAAGAAAATAAGGGGACTTTCAAAGAGAATTGATATGTTGAGGTTGCAAAGAAGCTTCAGGATGGGAAGAACCCTTAGTAGCCTAGAAAAGAACATAAACCAGGCATTAAAAATACTCGATGATCTTTCGACCCATATGGAGCTATCGAATAAGGTGAGGGAAGAGGCTTCTAAAATGTATAGAGACGCTACACAGAAGGGCCTAACAAGAGGTCGTAGTATTGAAAGCGTGGTCGCTGCCACGCTTTATGCCGCATGTAGAAAGCTGAGAATACCCTGTACTATAGATGAGATAGCAAAGCACATCTCGGCGAAGGATAACGATGTAAAGAGAGAAATAGCTAGGTGTTATAGGTTATTGGTAAGGGATCTAGACGTTGAAATACCTGTTATTGAACCAGAATTGTTTGTTAATAGGATAGTAAGCGCTTTGGGATTGCCAGATTATGTTACTGTGGAGGCAATTAAGATTTTAAGGGATGCTAAAGGCAAAGGAACTACAGCAGGTAAAGATCCTAGTGGACTGGCAGCCGCTGCTGTTTATCTTGCAGCGCTAAAGCATGGGCTAAGGAGAACGCAAAAAGAGGTTGCCCATGTTGCTGGGGTTACAGAGGTTACTGTTAGAAATAGATATAAGGAAATTGCTGGGGAATCTGGAAATAAGTTACCCTGATTTTTTTTTACTTTAAACTAACTATTTTTTCAAGTGTTGGTATTGTGAACTCTAGGCCTAATTTCTTTAATGTTTCTTTTGTTGGCACCCCGTTTTCATCCCACCCTCTTATATCGTAGTAATAATTCAACAAGTTGTTATAGCCTTCATAGCTTAGCTTTCCTCCGGCCAGTGGCCCCTTTGTTAGAGGTTTCTTAAACCACTTTTCAGGAGGCATGTCCTTATCTCTATTCCATCCACCATACTCCCTAATCCAAAAGGCCCTTATTAAGGCATATATTCTATCAGCTATAGTATAAATATCGCCCCAATCGTATTTTACCCCAGTTGCGTAGTATAGGAGCAATGGATAGTGCTCTAGGCTTAGTCCTACTTCAACCCAAGGTAGCCTACAGGTAGTTATGCTTTCAAACATTCCACCCCTAATCCTTTGCAGTTCTATAACCTTAGCAGCCTTTTCTCTGCCATATGAAAACCTGTCGTTTTGAACTTCCCAGCTTATCACCCATGCGTCTTTATGGTGAGCCCCTATAGGGCTTGTAGAAAATGCTAGGGCCATACCAGGTGCCGTGTGGCAATCATATGCGCTTGTTTCAAGTCCTTTCACGTTGACTGCAAATTCACAACCTCCTATTTTCTTACAGGCATGGCTGGTTCCTTCTGCCAACATGTTTCCTAGCTCAGATTCTCTAAAGGTCAGTTCATGTATTAGCTCTTTATATGTTTTGAAGTCCCCCCATTCTATTTTCCTTCCGTCAATGTTCCTTGTTAGCCCTTTCTGGCTAGCCTCTGTAACCCAACCTAAAACCCCTCCAAGACTAATTGTATCAAGCCCATACTGATCTGCCATCCTATTCAAAGTTCCTACTTCTTTTAGGCTGGGCAAACCTATGTTACTTCCCAGTATGGCAACATTTTCATAATCTAGCTCGCTTTTTTTACCATCAGCATCTATGATAATGTTACCGCACTGCATGTTACAATTTGGACATCCTCTTTGGCCTACCTTTATAGATTCCATAGTCCTTCCGCTAATTCCTTCGTAGTCATCAAATACACCCTCAGAGAAGTTATACGTTGGCAATACGCTTACTTCTTGTGCCCACTCTACTGTAGCCATCGTGCCCTCTCTCATCCAGAAATTGTAATTTGGTTTTTCTCTTATTTCTTTGAAGGCTCTTCCACCTTCGACCCTTAATAACTTCTCATCAAAGAGATCAAATCCTCTGGTACCTTTTATTACAACCGCTTTTATCATCTTTGAGCCCATGACGGCACCTATTCCTGGTCTCCCACCACTCCTCCCCTCTTGGCTCATAACGGTTGAGAACCTGACAAGTCTTTCACCAGCGGTTCCTATCTCTACAATACCTGCAAACTTTCCATATTTTTTCC
>WAJZ01000027.1 GCA_015523575.1 Candidatus Hestiella acidicharens
ATACACTGGTCAGGAAAGGAAAAGCCAATAAAGATATTGTATCCAATAAAAGCAGAAGCCAAATGCTAGTTAATAGGCCTCCTTATTTAAAATCCTCATTTTTATCACAGTGCATCATTGAAACAAGCATTTTATGCTTAGTGAATTTGCTCTAACAAGCAGAGCATCCTCCACTTAGCTATGGGGATTTTCTGCTTCTCAGAAAACCCCGATTTTCCTTCACTTATAGCGAAGGTTTCATTAAGCGGGACCGTTTTGTTTTCTATGTAGAGTTGCGGAGGGTCTCCCTCTACAAGCTTAAGTTTTCCTCAAGTCCCGAGGGTACAACAAGCTCTTACAACTAATGTCTAGGGATTCATTGGCGATTAGCTGTAAAAAGGTTTCTATAAGGGGGTTTATCAATCCCTAACGGAAGGGGGCCTTAGCCCTCTTAACCACCACAAAGCTAAAAGCCTATAGGCTTTAAGCAATATAAAAAGCTAATATGAGCTAAAGGTGGACCTGCAAACATTTATTATGAATTCCTTAGCTTCCTTCAGCTCTTCTCCCTTAAGCATTACCTTCAATGCAAACATGAAGCTGTTCCCAAGAAGTTCTCTTAGCAAGTTGCAAGCACTTTCTGGAGAGTTAAGCAGGAATTCTGGAAAGCCCATTGTAAACCTTTTTTCAGACTCACTTTCTAGTAACAAATAAAGGCCTGAGAAAGATTTTAGTGCATTATTTTTAATCGCATCCACTTTCTCCCTTACATTACGATCATTCATCGTGAAAGCACAACCGTAAACATTATCTGCAAACATCTTATTTCCCACTTATAGTATACTTGTAAATACCTATAACATTCCCATAAAGTATCAAGGTTAATTGGGCGGGGAAAAGTTTTTAAGGAGAGCCTAATTTTATTGTGCTACAATTGCTTTTCATAAACAGATAAGGCTAAAATATTGTTTTAGAGGGTTTTACCCTTAATATGGAACAAATGAAATCAAAGGGCTTTAAAAGAGATTGAGCATTACCTTATTATCAACATGGGTTACTTAGACGCGAATCTAGTGCCGTTGATTTTTAAATAAGCATAACTTTTATTCCAATTCATTTTAAATGAATAATAGGTGGTTTCATGGATATCATAGAAATCCTCTATAAGGTTGCTGAAGCAACCGTTTGCATGATGAAATGGAGGCACTGCGAAAAAACTTATAGGATGATAATAGATATGAAGGGCAACGTAGAGGAAGCTGGAGTTTGGCATGGATACGCAATATGTTTGGAAGAGCTTGGAAAAAGGGAGGAGAGCAGAGAGGCTTACAGGATTGCCTTAGAGCTTCATTTGAGAAACCTTAGGGGAAGGGAGTCATATTTGTGGGGTGGCTGGGCTGCATTTAAGCTTGGAGAGTATGAGCTAGCTTGCAAGCTTTTTGAAGAGGCCGTAAAAGAAGACCCAAGCTATGCCTATTCTTGGCTTTCCCTATCGATGGCTTCTAGGAAGTGTAACAGGGAAGAAAGGGCCAAAGAGGCAATGGAGAGCTATAGGAAGGCGATAAAGGAAAAGCCATATAAGAGGAGGGAGTGTGAAGGGAAAGAGATGCTTCTTGAAGCATATAAGGAGTCGGATGGATGGGTAAAGGATTATATAGAAGACATATTGAAAGACATAAGCAATGATAAGGCGCTGGAGTCCTGTTAAGGTTCTTGTTAAAATCAATAGTTGCTCCTAGACGGAGTAAAACTTTAACAATCATTGAGTGGAAACTTTTATTATGATCGTTTGGAGCCTTATAGTTAGAACAAGCATCAGGCATCTTGCAAAGCGATGAAAGTAATGCCTCAAGTTTCGTAGAGATAACCTAGATGCAAGGCTTGCTCTTGACAAACGGTAGTATATATCAACGCTTATATAAAGCTACTGTATCTCGTAATTATTATTACAACTCTGGTGATAGAATTGCAGGAAAAGAGGTTTGATGTTATTTTTATAGGAGGAGGCGGGGCCTCATACCCAGGAGCTTTTGAGCTGGCAAAGGCAGGAAAGAGCGTTTTGATGGTAGATAGAAAGGGTAATCTAGGGGGCGATTGCCTTTATGCTGGATGCATTCCCTCTAAGGCTGTAAGGGTGAAAATACTGGAGTATAGCTCAACAAACAGTAAAGTGGACCCTGATGAAGTATGGAATGAAGCAATTGAAACAAAGGAGCGTGTGCAGAGGATAAGGTATAAACACCATCTGGAGGAAATAAAGGAGCATGAACCCAACCTAACCTTTGTCAGGGGCTGGGCAACTATACTATCAAAGCATAGGGTAATGGTAGAAGGTGATGAAGTCTTTGATGCAATTGGAAAATACCTGGTCATAGGGGTAGGTGCCGACAGCGTTTCATTAAACATACCTGGGAAGGAGCTCACTATAACAAGTGATGATCTCTTCGCATATAGAAAGATGATTAAAAGGCTACCTAGGTCGCTTGCTATTATAGGGGGTGGGTATATAGGCGTTGAAGTGGCGGACATGCTGTCAAGGCTTGGCCTAGAGGTTTCAATAATAGAGATGATGGACAGGCTATTACCAAATATGCCGAAAGACCTCTCTAAATACGTTGAGGAGAAATTTAGGGAAGCTGGGGTCAACCTATATTTAAACAGCCCAGTTCGCTCCATAGAAAAGAATGGCGAGAAGAAAATAGTGAAGGCTAAAAATGTAGAGGTTGAAGCGGAGGAAGTGCTAATGGCAGTTGGAAGGAGACCAAGATTAAAGGGATATGGATTGGAGTCTTTGGAAAATGAAGGACTAAAGGTAGAGAAGGCCATAGTTGTGAATAATGCCTTAAAGACAAGCATAGATAACGTTTACGCTGCAGGAGACGTTACAGGAAAAGCAATGCTATTCCATGCGGCTGTAAAAGAAAGTATTGTGGCAGCAAAGAACATCTTAACTGGTAGGGATGCATACCATATAAACTACCACTCTATCCCGTTTACCGTTTTTACCTACCCAGAAATAGGCATGGTAGGCTATAGCGAAGAGGAACTTAAAGCATTGGGCATCCCCTATGATGTTATCGATTATAAACTAGATAGGGATGCGCAATCCCAAATAACGAACACACATACCGTTGGCCACATGAAGATACTGTTAGAGAGGGAAAGCCTAAGGATATTGGGTGCCCAGGCCTACGCGCATGACGCGGCCGAGCTCATGGCCGTATTTACTGTTGCAATAGAAAACAATTTAACTGCCAAAAACCTTGCGTGGAGCGCCCTGCCCCATCCCTTAACCTTCGAATCCATAAACTATTCCATGAGGCCATATTTTTAATAGGGAGCAGAACTTCTAAAAATGTGTTATTAATTCAAAAAAGAAAATTTTATGGTTCAAACGTTATAGCGTTATTTGATAATGCCATTCAAATAGCTTTTCATTACAAGCTTTATTATAAAATAAGGGGTTCTTTTGTGCGTAGCGCTGTTGGCTCTAGCTTTATTGATTATAAGCTAATTTAATTGAGATCCCTGCTAAAACTGCACAAACAGCGATTCCAAGTGCAAGAACGGAACTACTTTATTTAAGAGGTTACGCTAAAAGTATTTAACTATAAACGAGATCTAAGGCTAATGGTGTATATAGTGTCAAAAAGCGAATCCTTTAATAATGAAGTTCCTTATGATAATAAAGGCGTTATGTATAGGTTTAAAAAACCATTACTCTAGAAACTGCTACGTATCCTTCCTTGGGATCCTTAGAACTCATGTCTGAACTAAGCTTTTTGAGTGGTTCAAAAAATGTTGGAATTTTATGCAATAGTGTTAAAGTATAGCATCCTGAGGATTGCTGGGAATAAGCCTAGACCTACAGAGGCATGTAGAACTTTACGCACTATAAAGTCAAACCCTGTATTTTATACCTCTCACGGCAACCTTGTATCTGCCACCAACGCTCCATGTATAACCTTGTGGATACACAAAACCACCAGATATCATGCTCAACCCCTCCTCTTCCTTACCACTAACGATAAGCGCCCAGGATTTCATAAGTTCTTCATCATCAAGTTGCCTATAATGCCCTCCCCCTTGTATTGATATCCCAACATCTACATGAACCCTGCTTATCGGCACCACCGGGTTGCACGTATAGACCAACGTTAGGCCGCCGTAAAGCGTTGAAACCAGCAACACCTTTTTTAAAACACTTATATTTAGGCTATCAACACTATATCTGCCCTCTAAAAGGCCTTGTAAAATTTCTCCTACTTCATCGTCTCCCTTCCATGGAGCCTCAGTTATAGGGGCTGCTAGGTAGAAACACTTAGACCTGGCCAACACTCCTACAGGTATAGTCTCCATACTAGGAACCTCACATGTGCATAACAGTATGTCCCCCCTCTTGGGAAACGCCAAGCTTTACACTAAAATATGAAACTATCATAGAATAAGAGTTTGTGAGCAACCTTATTGCATCAGTCAGCTCGCTCTGGGTGAGCCTTTCCTTATAGATAATCTTTGTCACCATTATACTCTCAACCCTGTTCAAGTCCGGCTGGAAAATTATTATGCAAGATGGGCAAAGCAAAATGAGATTCCTTAGCAGCTCTGAGGTCATGCTAACCCTTTCCTTTTCTGAAAGCTTTGAAAGCTTCTGCTTGTGCTCCTCGGCAACCATAACCCCAAGGCTACAGACATACCTCTCGGACCTTCCCTTAGGCTTCTGTATGCTTATCGAAACCTTCAGCGGACCCATAGTGGCCGCATTTATAACCCACTCAACTGGTGCTTGACTAGGGACTGAGATTTCATTTACCTCTAAGTCCTCTTCTTTTAACCACCTCATTATGTCTTCCTTTGCGCCCAAGTTAAACACCAATAATGATTACGTATTCATATTTAAAACGTTTTTCTAAGACACTTTTAACTTATCGGGTGCAATAACGAACTGGTGAAAAGTGTGGACATAAGAAAGGAGATCGATAAGCTTGAAGGGTTTCTCAACATAAAACCCCTATATTGGGATTTTGAAAAGGAGGAATTATTCTGGATCGATACAAGGCTTATCCCATGGGAAGAAACTTATAGGAGCACTAAAGACTACAGGAGGGTCGCTGAAGCCATAAAGAAAATGGAAATAAGGGGCGCGCCAGCAATTGGCGTCGCTGCTTCCTATGGCCTCGCACTCTCGATCATTAACAGCAAGTCTAGGAAGGCCGATGATCTACTCAAAGAAGCAGAGAGTGCCTACTATACACTTTCATCGACGAGGCCAACGGCCTACAACCTATTTTGGGCCCTTAAGAGGATATGGAACTCTATCTCAAACCTTGAAGATGTTGAAGAGATAAAAGAAAAGGCCTTAAACGAAGCCCACAAGATATATGTTGAAGACATTAAAAATAACGTAGAGATGGGGAAGATAGGCTCAAAGGTTGTGGAAAACAATGCAAGGATAGTTACGCACTGCAATACAGGTGCCCTAGCAACCGCTGGATTCGGAACCGCATTGGGAGTCATCAGATACTCACACCTTGAAGGTAAGGACTTACACGTCTATGTTGATGAAACAAGGCCTTTACTACAAGGAGCTAGGTTAACAGCCTGGGAGCTGAAAAAAGAAGGGATACCCTTTACGCTTGTTGTTGACGGAGCATCGGGCCTCATCTTCAGCAGAGGTATGGCAAACATGGCTTTGGTTGGGGCAGACAGGATAACACTAAATGGCTACATAGCAAATAAAATAGGTACGCTAAACCTGGCCTTAGCAGCAAAGCATGGAGGAAAACCATTCTACGTCGTGGCACCAACAAGCACGATACAAAAAACAGAAAATCCGAATGACATATTAATAGAGGAGAGGAGCGGAGAGGAAATAACAAACGTTATGGGTAAGCTCAGGATCACTGTTGATGGAGCGCTATCGTATAACCCAGCGTTTGACATTACACCCCCAGAGCTCATAGAGGCAATAATAACTGAGAAGGGAATTGCTAAGAAGCCATTCCTAGGAGAAATTAAATCCCTGCTAAGCCATCCTTTTTAATGCTGGATAGCAGAAAAGTTCGGTTATTTTTTTAAGGTAAACCTTAATATATTATATAAATGAAAAATCAAAACATTTATACTTTCACCTATATTAAAGCTATTGGTGATAAGCTTGAGCAAAATTCCGTGCAATAAAGAAGAGTTGAGACCTCCTTCTGAAGGGGAATTCGTCAAATATGAAAATGGAAAGTTACTGGTGCCAGACAACCCGATAGTTGCATACTTAAAAGGTGATGGTACGGGACCTGAAATAGTAACAAATGCTATAAGGGTTATCGATGCTGCAGTTGAAAAGGCCTATGGTGGAAAGAGAAAAATTGTTTGGTGGCAGGTGGCTGCAGGGGATGAAGCAAATAAAGAGTGTGGCACGCTTCTCCCAGAGGCCACGTTAGAAGCCTTTAAAATGGCAAGGATAAACCTGAAGGGACCACTAACAACGCCTGTAGGTAGCGGCTATAGGAGCCTAAACGTTGCAATCAGAATGGCCTTAGAAACCTATGCAAACATAAGACCTATAAAATGGTATGGGCAACCAACGCCCCATTGTCATCCGGAGAAAATAGACTGGATTGTGTTTAGGGAAAATACTGAAGACCTCTACATGGGAATAGAATTTCAATGGAACTCAAAAGAAGCGGAAAAGATCAGGGATCTCTTCAAAAGAGAGTTTAACATAGAGCTAAGGCCCGACGCTGGTATAGGAATAAAGCCTATATCAAGGTTTGGCACGCAGAGGATTATGAGGAGGGCCCTTGAATGGGCAATACAAAACGACATAAAAAGGGTTACCATACAACACAAGGGCAACATAATGAAGTATACGGAAGGGGCATTTAGGGAGTGGGCCTATGAGGTTGCTGTTAATGAGTTTAGGGACTATATAGTAACTGAAGAAGAGCTCTACTCAAAATATGATGGTAAGATGCCAGAGGGTAAGATACTTGTAAACGATAGGATAGCAGACAACATGATGCAGCAGATTATAACAAGGCCTGGAGAATACAACATCATAGTGGCGCCCAATATAGATGGAGATTTCATAAGCGATGAGGCAAATGCCCTCGTAGGTGGCATTGGGATGGCAGCAGGATTGAACCTTGGCGATGGCGTGGCAGTTGCTGAACCAGTACATGGAACAGCTCCTAAATATGCCGGTAAGAACGTAATAAACCCGACAGCTGAAATACTTAGCGCAGCTCTTCTTCTAGGAAACTATGTTGGCTGGAAGGAAATCAAGATACTAATTGAAGATGCAATAAGGAAAGCGATAAAGAACAAGCAGGTGACCTACGACCTAGCAAGGGAGATGCCTGGAGTAAGCCCGATATCAACATCCGAGTACAGCGACGTATTAATAGGCTACATCAAAGAATCCTGATCTTCCCCAGAGCCTTCAATCATTTCCAATATATTGCAAACGTCTAGCAGGTTTTCAATCCTATATTTAGCAATTCTCTTGAGTAATGGGTCATTACCAAATACAACTGGATATCCAACTATTTCCATTGCACTATAATCCCATTCAGAGTCACCGACATACATTACCTCATAAGGTTTTATATCTAAATAGGCAAGAAGCCTTTTCAATACCTTTTGCTTATCGCAACCAACTATTGGTATGCCCCCAGGTTTCAAGTACCCATTCTTATCAAATCTTAAAGAATTTGAAAACCAATAATCTGCCCCTACCTTTTCCGCCACCATTGAAACCAAGATATCTATGCCCCCACTTATCAAAACAACTATTTTCCTTTTCTTGTGTAGGCAAATAGATACCTCCTGTGCACCATCCCTCAGTCTTATCTTTGATAGTATCCTTGCTATTTCATCCCTTCTTAGCTTCCCCCCGCTCTTCTCTATCCATAACCTAGTATCAGATTCCATCCAACCAAGGTAGTCTATTTCCCCTTTTTTGAACCTCTCATAGTTCCCCACAGCATCCCCTTCGGTCTTAAAATGTTCATGCATATACCCCCAGCTGCTTTCCTCCTCTGTTAGCACCCCATCTACGTCAAACGCGACCAGTCTTATCTTCTTTCTCATATTCTCACCTATCTGAAGTTAAGTGAAACTATATTCCTACTATCGTAAAAAGAAGGGAATATAAAGAGATCGCACTTGCAACCATAAAGAAATTCTAGTATCATTTCCATATCGTTTGTGTAGAAAAGGTGTGGTTCATTAGCGTCGCTAGACCCCAGCATCCCAATAGGAGTAAAGAGGCGCGTAAGCCTTGATGCTAACCTATCCTCCAACTCAACACCAAATCCCCCTTTTATGAGGCAGATAAATGAAGGTATGGAAACAATCGCCTGCGAAATGTAATCAATGTGCCACCTCTTTCTTTTTGATGTTAGGTGCCTTAAAACCCTTTTATTAAAGCCGTTTCCAGCAGAGCCTACATATATTATATAGCCATCGTTGAAAAAGCGCTGCTTACCTGCAATAAAGGTAGAAAAACTCTGCATATGAAACCCTATTATATACAACCCCTTTTCACTAGGAAGCTCATAGGAAATTGGACCAAATTGCAGCTCAGATACCCCAGAGTTTGTCATTGCAATGCTCCTTCCGGGCACAACTCTCCTCATCGCTAAATAAATAAAAGGTAAAAAAAGGTATAATATTTTCTCAGGTCTCATAGGGGGAATGGATATGAAGATAGAAAAAGAAAACCTATGCATAAAATTCTTAGGAAGCCAAAATTAAAAAGAAGTTGCACTACCTCTTACCTATACTGTGGGGTGTAAGCTTTGAAAGTCCTTATAATAGGGCTCTTGGAAGAGAACTCTGGAAAGACAACGATAGCCTCTAGCTTGACTTCCTACTTAAATAGTGAGGGGTTTGACGCTGTAGCATTTAAACCCATCGGAGCGACTGAGGTATGGCTGAGCCCATTTGTATTGAAAGAGTCGAAGAAAAGGAAAATGGTTGTAACGGGTGACTCTCTGTTACTTCACAGGGCTTCTAGCGAAAAAGAACCTATAAACATGATAAACCCCTTCGGAGGTTTGCTTGTCCCTCTCATATTAGAAAAATTCGCTACACTAAACTCCTTTAAGGCATATCAGTCTTCCGTAAGCTCTAGGCTTGCCCTATCCCGCCTGACCCTATGTCGGGGGGAAGTAAAGAATCTACATCTTATTAATGAAAATCCTTTGAGAAGAACAACGAAAAACATAGAGTATGAAATATATGAAACAACGACCTACGTAGAAAATCCTGTAAAGGTAGATGAAAACTACTTGGTGGAGCTTCTTAGTGGAGGTGCTACCAACGAGATAGATACATGCTTAAATTATTTGGAGGAAAGACACGAAATAATAGTTATTGAGTCTAATTCCGATGTAGCCTCACCAACAAGAAGATGTCTTGAAAGCGATGCTGTAATTCTTGCCTCTCCTGGATTCGCTATGATAATAGATGGAAACAGGTTTAGGAAAGCCGTAGAGTTCTTAACGAGTAACGGAAAGCCCTGGGTTATAAAGAGCGGGGAGGTGGTTCCCTTAACAAAACATGTTTTCTCTGCAGAGCTACCGTTGTTATATGATCAAATGGAAGGATATCCTAAGGAGAGCTTAGATCAGATAATAGAATATATAAAAGGATTGAAAAGGAAATAGTGGCGCCAATTATATAATAGAGGTAGCTTATAGCCCATTTCTTCTTATATTGCCTCGATACAATCATTGAAGGATGGAGGGATCAAATTGGCTTCAAAGTATTTTAGTGCGTTTCTAAACTCATCAATAAAGCTTGAGAAGGGGAAGGTAGTTTCTTTCATCCCAAAGAAGACCATAGAGTTCAGCCCAGGCCAATTCTTCCTTATTTCCTTCCCAAAGGGCTTTAGAGGCTTCTCCTTTCCTTTGATAGTTAAAAAAAGCGTTGTTTTTTATCTCAACAACAAGGCTTTAAATGATAGCTATGAGTTGCCGAAGTATGTTGGTCTCATAGGACCCTTGGGGAAAGGATTCCCAAAGCCCTTGGGTAAGAGAATAGGGGTTTTAGTTGAAGATGCGTACATAATGGCTGCTTTAGCCTTAAGAGATGTTATAAATGGGAAGATAGCCTATTTTACAGACAATAAAGACCTTGGATTGATGTTCCAGTTGATGAAAATAGGCGATAGTGTGGTACTTCCACTATGGCAATTCAGGTTTTCTGAATTTTCAAGCGTTTATATAATAGGTAGCATAGACTTCATAAAACCTTTTCTAAAAAGATATGGCGTAAAGGAAAACATTATAATTGCTTCTTTAAGCAAGGTAAATTGCGGCTTAGGATTTTGTGGGTCATGCATACTGAGAAAGACTGGAAAAAGGGTTTGTGTCGATGGACCCGGATTCAGGCTAAGTGAGATAAAGGAATGGGCAAAAGAGGTAATATACGAGCCATAATAAATTATTTCTCTATAATATAGATATTAATATTTATTAACTGTTAAAGAGAACTTATAACAAGAGAAGAAAGTGGGAGATTATGAAGATAAAGGTAGTAGGCGCAGGCCTTTCAGGCCTATGGGTATCATATACGTTATTGAAGAGGGGTCATGAAGTAGAGGTCTATGAAAAAAACTATCCGGGCTATGGAGCATCAAGCAAAGCAGCTGGAATACTCTCCCTAGAGTTGCCAAAGGAAATGATAGATGTCTCCATTAGGTCTTCGCAACTCTATGCAGAGCTCAGTAAAGAAATAATAAAGTGGTCTGGATCCATCTGGATACCCAAGGACTCGGAGCTGAAGTGCGCTATTAATATAGGAAAATACCTTTCGACAAAGGGTATTGATGTGAAGATAATACCTAATGGATTTAATTCAATTAGGATATGCAACAAAGCAATACTGTTCGAACAGCCCATAGTTGATGCGGGCGAGGCTATAAACGAGCTGGTGAGGAGAATTGAGAAAATGGGTGGCAACATAGTCGAGGAAGAGGTGAAGAAGCAAGAAATTAGCAACGGTAAAGGAACCTTTGTTTTGGCAAACGGGCCATGGATAAGAGAACTTGTAGAACTGGAAGGACTAGTAAATTATAGGTGTCAGGCACACAGCATTGAAGGTAAACAAATAAATGAGATAATTGAAAACGATAGGACAAACTATTATTATGTTCCAGAGTCCCCTAGAAGGGCAATACTCGGAAATGGAGATAAAGTCTTAATAAAGGTCATTGATGATGGTTTTGTAGTAGATTACAGCGATGCCTATAACGTCCTAGAGAAAGTCTCAAAGAACTATGGAGAGGCAAAGAACATGTACCCAATAAACTCATGGGCAGCACCCTGCGTTACTACCTTTGATGGCTATCCCATTGTTGGAAAGCTTAGAGAAAACCTTTATATAATAACTGGCCTTAATGGTGCTGGGCTGACGCTTTCTCCCGGCCTTGCAGAAATATTAGTTGATGTGATAGAAGGGAAGTATGAAACGCCAAAGTACCTAGACCCTTGGAGGCCTATGAAGAGGAAAGAACCGCTTCTGGAGGTATTTGATAACATTTGCCACTAACCTTTAAGGAGGTCAACGTATTTTCCTATTTCTAAGCCTAAGGATTTTGATGCATTACCCATATTCTGTGCTATCTCCGCAAACCCGAAGCTGTTTTTATATAGAATAAAAGCCCCTCTTTCAACATCTGAAAACTTTTCGCGAACGCCTATTTCCCTTCCAGCTACAAGCACTTTGTCCCCTAAGCTAAGGCCAAGGTCTTCAAACCTAGAACTCAACACAACGTTACCAAACTTGTCAATATATATTACCTTTAGCCTCAGCTCGCCTCTTGCACCCCTTGTGAAATCCTTAATCCTAACCCTTTCAATCTCATAAAAGCTTATTGGCTTAGCAAAGGCATCTATATCATACCCGCCCGCTAATAAAGCTGCTACCGGTGCAAAAACGTCCCTACCATGAAAAGTTGAAGAAATATCATGCTTGCCAAAGACGTCATACCTTTTAGCCAAGTATGTCCTAAGCTTTGTGACGTCTATATTATATATATTGCTAACACCATCTTCCAACGCAGCTTCGTAAACAATACCGTTATCCGGACAAACGAACTTGTAGTTCTTCGTCTCTACGACAATTGCCTTTCTATCAGAGCCCACTCCTGGGTCAACGACTGCTAGTATTACAGATCCCTTGGGCATGTATCTATAGGAGGTGTAAATAATGTAAGAACCCGCAAGCCTTGAAAAACTGGGCACACTGTTGTCTATATCTATTATTTCAACTCCGTCCGATACTTGCTTTATAACGGCCTTCATTATGCCTAAGTAGAGGTTGTTTCCAAAGTCAGATATTATCCCAACGGGTCTCTTCAATGCCTATACCCTATAGGCTGTTTACAAATTCAACGATCTTCCTTGCCCCCTCCTTTATAGACTCCATATCCGTTGCATAGCTGAACCTAACGAACTCCCTGCCAGCCTTATCAGGAAAAGCGTCTCCAGGCAGCACCAAAACCCCTATTTTGTTGAGCATCATATCAACAAACCCCTTAACGCTTATGTTGAGCTTGTTGAGAATTCCAGAGACCCTTGGAAACATGTAGAATGCCCCTTCAGGCATGTAAACGTCGAACCCCTGTGCGCCTTTTAGTATATCATGGAGAACCTTCGCCCTCTCATGGAACTCCTTCACCATGTTCTTTACCGGGCCCCAGTCACCCTTTAGTGCTATAACCCCTGCCTTCTGCACAAACGATGTGGCGCAACTATAGAGAGAAACCGCAAGGTCGTTAAACCTTGGTATGAGCTCTTTTCTGGCAACGAGATACGCAAGCCTCCAGCCAGTCATTGAAAAGGTTTTTGAGAAGCCATTAATATAAATGAGGTTGTCCCTCCATTCTGGATACGTGATTAGGCTCTTAAACTTTGAAGTGTATATCAGGTTATCGTATATTTCATCGGCCACCACAATTATGTTGTTCTTCCTAACAACTTCCATTAAGTAATCCAGATCCTTTGGATCGAACACAGCCCCAGTTGGATTGTGTGGATTATTTATAAATATCATCCTTGTCTTCTTCGTTACTGCCTTCTCTACTTTTTCCGCGTTTAGGCTGAAACCTTTACCTGGGGTAAAGTCTAGCGAAACGAATTTTGGTATACCATTAAAGAGCTTAACCACCTGTGCATAGGCGTAGTAGCTGGGCTCTATTATTATAGCCTCATCCCCATCCCTGATATAAGAAGCCGCTGCCATGAAGATAGCGGTTTTCGAGCCTGGCGTTATAACAACCTCTTCACTACTCACATCTGAGCCATATTTAGAATTCAAATATTCAGAAACGGCGCTCCTAAGCTCCTCAATGCCTTGGGTCTCTGTATAGCCAGTAAAGTTATCATCTAACGCTGCCTTTGCAGCGTTCTTTATATGTTCAGGGGTCGGAAAATCAGGCTGACCTATACCAAAACTTATCACCCTCTTCCCTTGGCTCTGCATCTTCTTTACTAAAGCTAGATAAGAGAAAGCGCTTTCACCTTCTATCTTATACATATTAGGTTGCATGTCAATTACGGGTGGATTTAAACTCATTTTCAACACCAAGCTTTTTAGTTACATTGCAAACTAATAAAGGATGCGTTTTGTAATATGCTTAAATTCTTCGTTTCCAAGAAAAAATTAGGGTAAAGTGATGGTTGTTCAAAGGCTAAAAATAGCAATAGAGTGGTATAAAAGGACGACACTTTCTTTAAATGAAGTAAAATTCGAGGTGCTAAGACCTGTTGGAAAAGAAGAGGAAGAAATGAAAGGAGACCCCTTAAATACCCTATACAAGCTCGGGGAAGAGAAGCTTAAGAAGAGGAAAGGTGATTTCTTTATAATCACGATTGAGACTCCCGAATCAAAGTATGTTTTAGGTGAGGGATTAAAGGACAGGACCACGAGGCTCTTGTATAATATACCCACAAGGCTTTTGAAAGTTGGTATAATAAAGGTGGGCAAGACTAAAAGCGGAGGTGAAGGCTATTTTATCTTAAGGGACGAGGACATAGAGTGGCACGATATAAAAGAAGAAACCTACATATATGATGGACCGCTAAAGGTGAGCGAAGGGATAGAAGCAATAGTGTTTGAAACCTCAATGGATAGAAGGGTTGTTAAAGTTCAACATCCTTTGAGGCAGAGGCAAGCCTCTCGATCTCATGACCAACAGAATCAATCATCTCCTGATAGTGAGACCTGAGCAGGTGAAGATAATAGCCTTTCTTTGTGAAAGGGGCCCTTCCACAGTAGGGGCAGGCAAGTAAGCCATCTTTAGTCTTTCTCAGGCTTATCCCTGTCCTCTTCACCGCCTCAATTACATGCTTTGCCAAAACCCTTGAGTCAAAGGCCTCTGCATCCTCTAAACCGCTTGCTATCCTCGCAACGTGGTCTGCTATTATTGCATCAAACCAAGTTTTTCTTGACCTTGGCAAGGTATGCCCCACTACTGTGTTTATTTCTAAGAGTATTAAGCGTTACATCAAATAACTTAAAAAATAAAGCAAGTGTAGCTAAAAGAAAAAAGCACAGATCTGGAAAACTATGATGCCTACTCCATAGTAGTTGACTTTTTGATACGAGCCCTGTTTACAGTAAATACTGAAAAAATTGGATATAAAAGCAAGAAGATAGATGCCAAAATGAAAGATATGCCTATGATGAATGGCAACCATTGATGAATGGTAAGGGTCCAAACTACTACGCCGTCTGACGCCATAATTATTCCAAAGAAGAAGAAATAGCTAGAGATCTTGGTTAAGGCCCTAGCCCTGCTGCCGATTATGTTACCCTTCAAGATTTCATAAGCCGCTATTATAGAACCAGCTACTATTGGCAATAGGTAAAAAACAAAGAACAGGTGGGCCCTCATAAACGCTGCATCGTACATCCAACCGGGTCCCCCGCCAGTCTTTGGGGTCCCAGGCGTTGCAAAGCCGAAGAAAGCCTCATTAAACTCAATAGGATACCCTACTCCAACCAAGACAAACATAGCAGAGAACCAAGTCAATATTTCCATGACCTTTAACAGCCTTGTGTGAGGAAGCTTGTCCGCTAATAAGCCCCCACCTATTAAGGCAAAAGCCACAATTATACTACCAAAACCTATCAGGCCCGTTTGGGAATCGTCAAGGGCCAAGCCATTTACACCATATGGGCCGAAAGGAGAAATTGTTGGGATTGCATAGGTTCCGAATGATGATATGATATAGAGAACCGTCATGCTTATGACACCAAATATAGCAACTATAAAACCTGCATCAACAGCATACTTTGCCTTTTTGTTCCTCATGTCTGCATAGTTAAACACTATAGCCGCCAACGCTATCATAGCCCCCCTATAGCAGGTAACATCTCGTGGCTATGAGATCCGGAGAGGTTGCCTATAAAAGTGGACACACCTCCCCAGCTCTTTATGTCTGCCATAAACCAAGAAGGGACGTTAGAGAAGTGTAAAAATACCCCATCGGCCAATACTAGCCCCATGATGCCAGCTATCGTTGCCGATATAATAGAGGCTATTAATAGGATGTAGGCAACAATGCTTCCCTTGCTTATTGACCTGACGTTCTTTTCAACAAATGGTAGTACTATGAGGGCCACTATGATTATGATCGAAATTATTGTGGCGTAAAAGTCTCTAATTCCCTCAATTACATTGCTAGCAGCAATAGCCCACGAGGGATAGAAAAATGCTATACTTAACACATTTAATACAAGTATTATAAT
>WAJZ01000028.1 GCA_015523575.1 Candidatus Hestiella acidicharens
ACCTAGATCCTTTACCCCCAGCCATAACTAGGCTAGCCCTTATTAACATCTTTACCACTAAGGAGCCTATCATAAACCCTAGATAGGGAGGAACCAATAAGGGCAGAGGCTATATCGTCTTCGAACATCGGTAGCTTAGAAAGATTTGTGCTTATTTTCTCCTTAGTTGAATCGACCCAGTATGTTGCAGTTAGTCCCTTAAAACCAGAGATGTATAGGCTCAAAGCACTTGCCAGGAGCTCATCGGCTATAATCCTCTTTGTATCCAAATCAAACTCTTCCCTATTTAATAGGGGGAACGTACCGCTTTGACCTCTTATATCAAGCTCCCTAGCTGCTATGATAAAGGACCACACATTCGGATCTGATAAAATCCTATCTATTTCTTTCATTAATAGCATCCTAATCCTTTTTTTGCTTAGATGTGGCACTGGCGCCTTTTCATAGAATTTTAGGGTTTCCTTAACAATCTCTTTTGTATCCATTCCTAGCATTCTCTTAAGCCATGTATCCTTGCTTTCGTCATTTACCAAAGACTTAAGGGTCTCGTAGATAAGCCTCGAGATGTTGTTGCCATGTAGTGTCGCGAGTCCACTCCACATGTAACCAGTTTTTGAAACGTTCGCAGCTACGGTTATTCCATCGCTTGAAGTTCCTGAGGATCTAGACTTACACCTTAATAGGACGTCACTACAAAACAAACACTTGGTTTCAGAGACTACCCTGAAAAGGTCTAAGAGGCCGCCCATGGTCAGGGATTTATTTATCCAAGATATTATATTTATCGTATTACTTTTTCTTTCAGCCTCGTATAATTCTTCTTGATATATGCAATTTGGTACACTAAAACCTGCAGTAACCAACACCCCACCATAGCTGTTTTCACTTAGCTTATAGGTGCTTAGATCTACAGAGGTTATCATAACCGGAACATCATTTGTATAGCCGAGTCCTTTCAAAACTTTCTCTTTAAATGACTCTACGTCTTTCATTTCTTTATCATCAATTACTCTCGATATTATAACCTTATCGCTTTTTGTAACCCCGTCTATGTGAGCTGTCGAAAGCATGGTCATTTTCCTTTCGAATTTAACAATTAAGCTGTTACCTATAAGCTCAACCATTGCCAAGGCTTTCAAGCCTCTCATATTCATTATATATATAACTCTTTATTTTACGTACTGAAACCCCTAGCCTTTCTGCCAGTATCATCGTTCCGCCTGCACCGACGCCTTCCTTAACAAAACCTTTCTCATACATCTTCAACCCTTTATACTTTGAATCCATAAAGTCTACATTAGAGCTAATTATCTTTATATTCCTGTCTATTTGATGTACTAATGAAAATATATCAGACCATTTATCTTCTAGAATCCACTTCGTGGTGGCTATCTTAATTTTCTCTGAATCTAGTTTACCCAGCTTGCTTAATATAGAGATCACTGCGCCCATTTGGGTGCCACCAGCGAGAAGGACTTCTCTTGCATTAGTACATGAACCTACAGCAAGGCCTGCAAGGGATATATGAACCGGGTCGCCAACCTCATCTATTATATAGAAGAGGTCTTCTTTTTTAATCCTAGATAAAGCCTTTCTTATGATTGACCTTTTTAGTTCCCTAGGGTTTTCTGGAGAGGCGCTGCTAACATATTCTACTGCCTTGAATCCTAACCCTTCCATTATGGCAGCAGCAGTTGTTGTTCCTCCAGGGATGCTTTCACCAATAATGATAACATCTTGGTTTCTGGATAGCAGTTCGCCTATTTTTCTGCTCTCATTAAATATGTTCTCAGAGGTACCGTAGGTGAGGGCGTTTCTTTCCATAATGTTATTCCCGGGTTTAGAACTAGGTAAGGCTATATGGGGTACTCTTGCCTTGTAATATAGGCCGGAGTCTATAACGAAGTATGGTATTCCCAGCCTATTAATAATGGCCCTTGTTATCACTGCTGGTGTCGGTAGGCCATCTGGCGTAATAGGTATCTGTTTTTTTGTTAATGGCATTCCGTTAATTAGATATTCTAGGTCGAGCGTTGGCGTAAATAGGGTTTCCAAGCTAGTAGATCCTGCAATGCTCAAGCCTTCTATGGTGGAAGTTAATGTAGTTCCTCCAACATAGATCGCTATTGCATTCAACTTCTGCTCCCATTGGATACCGTAGCCAGTATAAATTAATATTTTATCCTTTCCTGAGCAAAACTCGCTAGTCGCACTTATAATCCTCCAAAAAAGGTCACATAAAAACAGGTTTTGGGTTAAAGGTGAATTGAGGCAAAACCTTTTCATTCAATTATCATGATGTTATCTGGTTGGAAGCCCATTTTAACTAAAATATCCTTAATCCTCCTCCTATGATCACCTTGTAGTTCTATTTTTCCGTCTTTATACGTTCCTCCAGTGGCTAGCTCACTTTTCAGTTTAGAGGCTAGAGACTTGAAATCAACCTGTTTTTTATCAATGCCTTCTATAATTGTGACCTGTTTTCCGAACCTCCTGGTTTCTATTCTTACCTTTATGATTTGTTCTTCAGTTGCAAGCTGTTCACAGATTTCAGGTGGGAGACCTCCACAATCCACAGGGTTTGACATTTGTCTGAACATCCACCTCGAATATTATAGTGTTTAAGCTAAGAATATAAACCTTACCCTATATTGTATATTGTTAGGTGGCATGCATTGGCAGAAATGGGGGGCAGTGATGCCTTTGAGAATGAAAAGGAAGAATATGCAGGCAGGCTTTATGGCATTGTTGAAAGAGAAGTATATTATATGTGCCTCAACTGCGGCTATAAGATAAGCAAAAAGGAGTTGGATCAATACCGTAGCATGATATGCCCAAAGTGTGGTTATAGGATATTTATAAAACTGAGGGCACCGCCCACGCTTGTAAACCCAAGAAAGGTCTATGCTGAATAAATGGTTGATGGTGATTTTTAGTATCTCATTTTATCTTGAGATATTGTCTTGCTAAGGAGGGATATCATTGAGTTTATATCTGCTAGATCCATCTCGGTATCAATCTTCTTCGAAAGTTCTTTAATAAACGCTTCCTCCTTTTTGATTCCTGCCTCTAAATAATATGCCATCAATACCTCAAAGTCTTCATATCTCATGCCACAACACTTGGTGTAATCCAAGTAGAAGCTCACTTCCTCTTTTATGAATCCCCTTATTTGCCTTAGCCTATCCAGTATGGAAGGAATGCTTTTTTGATTCGAGCTTTTTGCGTTTTTGTTTGCTAAAATCAGGTTGAGGGTCGAGTAGCCTTTATCTATTAGGCTTGTTTGATCATAGAAGAGTTGGGCAATTCTGTCTATATTTTTGCTAACGATGTCTTGGAACTCATCGCACCTATACTTGCAGTCCAAAATTCATGCACCACTTGAGGTGCTTGGCCTAATGGTAGCGATACTATTGTCTGAGACTCCTTCATCCTTCATTATATCTGGATTAACATAGACCTTGTTCATCTCATCTATAGTTTCATCGATAATAGCCTTCATTACAAACTTCTTTTTGCCAGCAACTACTATTTCTATCTTGTTACTTATTCCCAACTCATCAGCCAGTTTCTTTGATACTTTTACAGCATTCTCCCCTACGTCTTGATCGTATGATATTTTAACCCTTTTCTCCCTTTGTTTTCCTCCACTCTCCTTTAGGGAAGCGGCCGGGGGTATAATTGAGAGTGCCTTGCTTAAGTCAGGCTTGCCAGGTTCTTTAGAATTACCCTTTCTATTTTCACCCGAGTCCATAACCCATCTCCTTATTTCATTCCTAGTTGTTTTATGTCAGTAGAGTTATATATGAATTTCTTTAGTATTTCAGGGGCATCTGATATTTTTACCCTGACTTGCTCCCACGTGTCCCTATCTCTTATGGTTACAGTATCATCTTCTAGTGTCTGGTAGTCGATTGTAAATGCGGCCGGTATTCCTATTTCATCGGCTCTCGCGTACCTCTTTCCTATGCTACCTGTATCATCATACATTACATTGAAACCTTCAGATATTAAATATGAGTAAAGATATTTTGCCTTCTCTGTGAGCTTTTCATCATCCTCTATTAAAGGAAGCACGACGGCATCTAGTGGAGAAAAGGCTCTAGGGAAAGATAGGACTACCCTTCCATTTTTTTCTTTATATGCATATTCAAGCGCTATGTATAGTAACCTGTCTACACCAAACGATGGTTCGACAACGTGTGGGATAAACTTCCTCCCGCTCACCTTCTCTTCTTTTTCTACTATTTTTATGGCTTCTTTTGGTATCTTCATCCCATCAACTATGAGAGCATTTTTATTTTTTAGTTCTGAAATAATGTACTCAATATCTAGGTTCTCTATTCTTTCTAGAACGTATTTTGCCTTAGACCTAAACGCTTTTCCAATATATGCCTTGTTTATAATTACTCTTTTCCTCTTTACTACCTGTGGTCTTTCAAATGGTTCAAATACCTTCAGACTAGTCCTGCTGTAGGTTTCATGCTTAGATAGGTCATAATCAGATCTGTAAGAATATCCAGCAACTTCTACCCAACCCCACCTAGAAGTCTTAACCATATGGTCAAAGGTTTGCTTGGAGTAGTGTGCCCTTTCTTTCTCTCCTTTTTCCTCGAAGTACATGTTATCTTCGGGTACCCCTATACTCTGCAAGAATTGCTTTCCAATAAGCATCCAATACGCCATGCACTTATTCATTATATACCCTTTTTTAATGGCATCCTTGAGCGTAGTTGTAATGAAACCCATACCTTTTGACTTCAGTTCATAAGGCAATATGTTTACTTTCTTGTCATAATATTTATCGACGAACTTGCAACTACACTTCTCTGGGTCGAAGAAGAACTCCATCTCCATGATAGTGAAGTCCCTCAGCCTTATCATTCCCTGCCTTGGACTTATTTCGTTCCTTCCGACTTTTCCTACTTGAGCAATGCCAAGCGGCAGCTTGCCCCTTAGAGATTCAAAAATTCTCTTAAATGCAACGAAAATCCCTTGAGCTAGCTCGGGCCTTATAAACCCATCATTTCCTTCATATGGACCTATCTGTGTTTTGAAAAGGAGGTTAAAGTTCCTTACGCCTTCTAGCTCTCCGTTACATACTGGACACCTGAGGCCTTTAGATTTTATTATGGATTCTAGCTCTAGAATGGAGAGACCTTCTGCGTTAATTCCCAACTTTTCTTCTACTAAATGATCAGCTCTGTATATCCTTCCGCACTCCTTACACCTAATTATAGGATCAGTAAAATTCTCAACGTGACCGCTTGCTTCATAGACAATTGATGGACCTACTAGCGGTGTCTCCACCTCTACAACGAAGCCTTGGTGGTCCTTTATGAACATCTGCCTCCATGCCTCAATTATCTTTCTTTTTAGGTTTAGCCCAAAGGGACCTATATCATAAAAGCCTGAGAGTCCTCCATATATTTCATATGATGGCCAGAAAAATCCTCTCCTCTTTGCCAGTTCAATAATCTTGTCGTATAGGTCGCTATCTGCCAACTACTTTCACCTTTCCTATACTTTAATTAAGGTTCTTATTTAAATTACTTTAATATGGCGTTGGGTGAGAGGTTTGGGATTAAAAGGGTTGTACCTTTCGAAGGCTTCTAGGAATTATGCTGGCCTAGAGTCAAATGCCACTTCTGATTACGTTATTTTTGGTGTTCCTTTCGATTCTTCAACCTCCTATAAACCAGGTACAAGGTTTGGCCCTGATTCAATAAGGCAGGCTTCTGCATCGCTTGAGTCAAACAGCTATTTTTCAGATATCTATTTAGAGGAGATAGGCATAGATGATGAGGGCGATGTAGTGGTCGTCATAGGTGATATAAATGAGACGTTAAATAGGGTCTCGTCTATTGTTACTGAGATTATCGATGAGGGTAAGATACCACTGATGTTAGGTGGGGAGCATACAATAACCCTTGGCGCTTTGAAGGGGATCAAAAAAGGGATAGGCTATTCTCCCTGCTTGATTGTTATTGATGCGCACTATGACTTAAGGGATGAGTACCTTGGGCTGAGGAATGGTCACGCATCGGTTATGAGGAGATCCTTGGAGATCCTTGGTAGTGCAAAGGTTGTTTATATAGGAGTAAGGGCTTATTCTAAGGAAGAGAGGGAATACGCTTTATCAAAAACCAACATCGAAACCTTTAAGCCTATTGATATACATCGTATGGGTCTTTTGAATATTGCAAGTTCTATTAAAAGGATAGTGAGCAATTGCAATGGTATTTATTTGAGTGTAGATATGGATGGCTTTGATCCTTCGTTTGCCCCAGGCGTAGGAAACCCTGAGCCAGGGGGATTAACGGTGCAAGAGGGACTTACCCTAATAAACCAGCTTGTGGATGAAAGGTTACTGGGGGCTGATATAGTGGAGGTTTCACCTCCTTTCGATCCAAACGGCGTTACTGCTAGCCTAGCGGCAAAGTTATTAAATGAAATTATAATGAAGAATTACATATCAAAGAGAACAAAGGTGTAATTGCTAATATCCTACCTTAAAAGGCAAATAATAAAAACATATAAGTCAGACCTCACACGGTTCCTCATTATTCAGGCCGAAATCGGTCATCATCCTTAAGTTTATCAGATCTTCCATAGGGTTTTTGATATTACTTTCATCCCAGCGCCTAATGCATCTAATATCTTAGGATCTAGCTCGACCTTGCCTCCCTCGGGGCTTTTGCTTTTACTTAGGTCCATGCTCAGGTCAAGGAAGTGCGAAAGTACCTCCCTAGAGCCCTCGTATTTACTGCCTTTTATGAAGTCACTAAAGTATGGCAGCCAAGAAAGTTGTTCCCTGCTCCTTCTAATCAGCACTAGGTATCCTCCAACTGCCTTGCCAATCTCCTCCTTTAGCTTATATGATTTGTAGCTGAGCCTTTCGCTCTTGCTCTGTATTAGCCCTTCTCCTTGTAATGTATTTATCATTTCATTGAAGATCCGTTCTGCATTTCTGCCGCCTATTCTGATAAGGGTATATTCCCTCAGTCCTTTACCGCCCATCTTGAACATAATGATAGGCCCTTTGCTTGTTTTTCTCATGGATAACCTATACGATATTTTCTCTATACTCATGTTCTCACCACATATCTATAAAGTAGGTTTCTGTATTTATATCTTAAGTTTAAAATTTATGCCTTAATATTTAACCTAATTTCCTGACCCCTATTAGTTCATCCCATTGCACCCCAAAGGCTAAGAGGAATTGCTCCAACGCAGATTTTACATATTCTACATACTTCGAGGTGTCTACCTCGGAGAGTTTTGCTAACCTTACGGGTCTTACCCCTACCTTGTCCTTTGTTTTTACGAAAGAAATCACATCACCTTTCGATACGTTAAATCCTTCCTTTTTTAACAGAAGTGCTGCCTTTACGTGCTGGGGTGTGTTCCTTTCATATTCATCTACTCCCTTACTCAGCATAACAGTTATTGCAAGCTGGTCAAGGGTGTATTCTCTCCTCTTTAGCTTCTGGTATATGCCTTGGATTAGATCCCTAAGCCTAGCAAGCGTCTCTTCAACCTCTTCTGGTTCCTTCAAGTTCTGTAGTATTGATAACGCGCTTGAAAACTCTGACTTGATGAACTCCGGAGTGTTGCTCTTCTTCGCTATTAGTCCTTTTATTGTAACTTTATTGTTGCCATCTATACCTATGTAGTTCTTTTTCAACCCACTAAACAGCACTATCTTAAATACCTTGTCTATCTCCAAATCCAAGTCATACTTTTTCTTTACGTATTGCACTATTTCTTCTAGCTTTTCCTTAGGGGGGTCCCATAAGAACAGGCTATCTGTATCTCCATAAAGTATGTGAAGGTCGAGCTCTGATGCTTTCCTGAGGGCGTCCATTAGCACGTTCCTGCCTATTGCAGTGACGCTTTCCGCGACGGGTAGGCTATAGAGGCTAAAGGTTTCTGTACCAAAGACCCCATAGCTGGCGTTAATGTATACCTTCATGGCAGCTTGGACTGTATCATACCAGAGCCTCTCTTCCTCGCTTAGTTCCTTATTTTTTGCCTTCTTTTTGTATATCTTTACCCTAAAGTCTCTAAGCAATCCAACTATTTCGCTTGATATTCCCTTCCTCTCCATGCATATTACGTGGTTTACTTCTGGTACCCTTACGTATTCGCCCTTGCAGTATGGATTGTTTACCGTTTCATAGCTTATGTTCCAGTTTCTTATAATTGATGGGTATAGGCTTGCAAAGTCCAGCACTAAAACATTAAAGTAGACCCCTTGTGCAGGCGTCAGTACAATAGCACCTCTATACCTCTTGTCCTTTATTATTGCGGTACTCTTAGGTGCAATGTTGTTAGAAGATATATCCTCCCTGTTGGGTATTAGCATGTTCCTCCTCCTATGCTCCCAGAAAAGTATATTTCTTATCCATGCAGAGACTTGGGTTCTAGAGATCTCTTCGAGTCCCATCCTGCTGATTCTCATAAGCAGCATCAGTAAGTTCCAGACTAAGTTGTTTGAAAATGTTGTTAAAGATATGGTTAGCACGGAGTCCTGTAGGTTGTAGCTAGAAAGCTCGTCCAGACTAACATCATTTATAATCGTCGTAAGCTTTATTTTTGAAGAGCCCAACAGGGCTTCTGCTACTGAATCTAAGCTCTTCTCTCTGTATTTGTTGCTGAAGGCATAGGTTTGCAGCGCCTTTATGTCAAACAGCTTGTGCAGGTCTATGTGTAAGGAATTTTGGAAGGTTATATAGTCTTGGTGGAAGACTAAGGGGATGTCTTCGGGCTCAAGACCTAAGGAGAGAAGCCTATTGTATAGATAAGGTAAGTCGAAGTTGTCACCATTAAACGTAACAACTATTGGGTACTTCGTTACCCTCCTTATTGCCTCGAGGATCAGGGCCTTTTCATTATCAAAGATCTCTATTTCGGCTTCTGGAGGTTTTCCTGTAAAGTATGTGCCTTCTCTATAGAGGAGGAGGACCTCCTTCCTGCCTTTGTTATCTGCTAATGCTATAGATATTATAGGATAGTAAGCGTCCTCCGGATTAGGGAAATGACCTTCTGGTGTATAGACCTCTATGTCTATTGAGACCCTCTCCACATTGGGGGCCTTTTCTTCGAGTATGGGGATCCAGGAGAGGGCCAGGTCTTTCAAGTTGCTTGGGAAGCTTTTGCTTATGAAATCGGCTAACGATTCATCAGCCTTCCATTGTCTTGGATCCCACTTATTCTTTAGCTCATATGGCATGCCAGGTATAATTTGGTTGTCGTATATGTAGTTGAGGTAGTATTTTATATCAGCTTCCCACACATTAAACCCTTTCCCCTTTATTATCGACCTTAAATTTTTTACTGAAAGGGGATCCTCAACTACAACCTTTACAAGCTTTACGTTGCTGTTCGTTATAGGATTTTTCTTTGTTACAACCGCATAGTTGCTAAAGAACTTGTATCTGCTTAAATCAACAGCTTTTTCATCGTTTATCCTCATATCTGTCAAGAAGTAAGGCTTATGACCAGTCTTGTCTATCCATTTCTTTATCTTCTTCTCTTTGTCGTCATATATTAGCGCTACTGCCTTTCCTAGGTCTCCCTCATACCTTATCTCCATAAGGTAACCACTAGCCTCATCATAGTATTTGTTCTCTTCATAGGAATTCCAATGCTCTATGCCTTCGCTTTTTTCTTCTAGCTTATAGCTTTTCTTTTTTACCTCGACGTCATGAAAATGAGCTATTTCCTTATCAGGTGCCAATTCCTTATCAGGTGCTGACACTTCTTCATCTTTTTTGTTTTCTTTTAATGCTTCACCAAGTCCCCCTTTACCTAAATTGGAAGGAACCTCTTCAGCTTCCTGACTTAGGAATTCTGTAAGGTCCCTAAACTTTGTTTTCGGTCTCAATTTTTTGTTTTCTTCCTTAGCTCCATTAGTGGTATTCCCGTTTACTTTTTTCTTTATATCATTAATAAATTCGTCTATGCTAGTTTGCCTTTTTTTTAGCAGTTTTGGCACCCATTTTTCTTTTTGGTAGCTTCGCAGGATTTATATGAATTAGTTCTTGGGCATCGCTTTCATGCCTTAAATTTCATTCGTTTGTGGATGAAATACAGTAATACTAGTGCCCTTGATTG
>WAJZ01000029.1 GCA_015523575.1 Candidatus Hestiella acidicharens
GGCTGCAAACCACATGGGGGTCATGACCACCCTTTGGGGCAAATGGCACGTGTCCCGCATCTCCGTTATTTTTTGAGGAGCTTGGAGTATCGCTCCCATTGCCCATCTATCATATAAACTAAATAGATTTCTGTTTCATACCCTCTAAGCTATTAGTAACATGCCAAACTCATGCCTTCTAGCCATATCTCTATGGGCTTCTTTAATCCTTTCCTATCTTCCTTAAGGCCGCTAGTAATGTCCCTTTAGGCTCTAATCTGTTTCTAAAGTTCTTGCCATCAACAGACTTTTCTATCTCAAACGTACTATAGACCTCTAGATTCATTAATTCATATTAGCGATCTAAGAAAATAGCTTTATAACATGGTGCCTCACATAAACTACTGGTCTATGAGGTGGGTTAAAAGCGGTGAGCAAAGCGATGATCGATTCTAGGCTTCTGAGACCTAAAAACAACGAGGTACACCTATTCCAACTATATAGCATTTAACCAGACAACTATCATAGACAAAGACCTCTTATTTGCAAGATAAGTTATTATGAAAATGAAAGCATCGAGCCTATTCTTTCGCCCTTAACAATAAGCCTATAGAGCAGATCAGGCTCCTGCCCATTAATGTAAAAAATCCTTATCCTATTCCTCCTAAGCAATTCTAGACCGAGATGGTCTAATAGTTCATATTCACCTGCTAATTGTTTCATACCTTTTATTATCTCCTCCATTTCATCATATGTAACCTTTTCTATAGGATTTGACCTTCCGATTTCCTCCTTTTTCCTATAGATGCCATCGATTCCATTAAGCATATTCACTATAACCTTCGAGCCCAGCGCTTCTGCCAAGAGTATGGATACGGCATTTGTACTGTGACCTGGCTGAAGACCCCCCAATACAGGTACATGATTATCCAAAAAGACTTCTAGTGCTTCCTCTAAGCTTTTCGGAACCTTCGGAGTCGTATGCGGAGATAAAAACATTGACAATAGCAAGGCATTAAGCCTTGCTGACTCAATTCCCATTATATCTAACATAGCTTCTGGAACGCCAAACTCTCTAAGCGTTGCTATGTATTCCCTCGCTAGACTACCTCCCCCGACTACAATACCAATTTTGTATCCAGCGTCTAGAACCCTTATTATGCTATCCCTTAACCTTTCCATGTAATCTTTTCTTGGCGGGAATATGAGGCTACCACTTACCTTTATCACAATTCTTTCTTCCATTTCTCCTCATCATTATAAATCATTACAAGGAATTTAAGCTTCACCACTAAGGTAGGCTACCTTCCTAAAATCTCGCGTTGAAAAGTAAGGTTTCACAAGCAACATTTTTATATAATAGCCCTATACTTAGGATGGTATTTCTTTATAGTCTCCTCCTTGATATTGGTAAGCTCTTCCTCCGGAAGCTCAGCAAAAAGCTCCCATGCAATATCTAACGTTGTCTCAACATCCCTGTTTTCCCTTATCCCCTGTTTAAGGAATTTCTTCTCAAAAAGGTCAGCGAATTTCAGGAATTTTCTATCATTTACGTTAAGGCTTTCCTCCCCAATAACTGCAGCTAGGCTTCTCAGCTCAACCCCCCTGCTATAGGCTGCATAGAGCTGGTCACTAACTTGGGAGTGATCTTCCCTAGTTTTTCCTTTACCAATGCCTTCCTTCATTAGCCTCGAGAGGCTCATCAAAACATTTATCGGAGGATAGATCCCCTTGTTATATAAATCCCTACTTAAGACTATCTGTCCCTCTGTTATGTATCCCGTTAGGTCTGGAATTGGGTGTGTAATATCATCGTTGGGCATTGTGAGTATAGGTATCTGCGTTATGCTCCCTTCCTTTCCATGAACCCTACCGGCCCTCTCATATATACTTGCAAGGTCGCTGTACATGTATCCAGGATACCCTTGCCTCCCTGGCACCTCCTCCCTAGCAGCGCTTATTTCCCTTAAGGCCTCGGCATAATTAGTCATATCTGTAAGTATAACAAGTATGTGCATTCCAACCTCATATGCAAGGTATTCTGCTAAGGTTAATGCTACCCTTGGAGTTACCAACCTTATCATAGCAGGTTCGTCTGCGAGGTTGACGAACATTGCAACCCTATTTAGTGCACCTGTTTCCTCGAAGAACTTTTTAAAGAAAATGTAATCATCATATTTTATCCCAATAGCAGCAAATATAACGGCAAACTCCTCATTTTGCCCCTTTACAGAGGCTTGCCTAGCTATTTGTACTGCTAGCCTATTATGTGGCAGACCACTCCCACTAAATATAGGCAACTTCTGTCCTCTAACCAAGGTGTTCATGCCATCAATAGCACTGATGCCGGTTTGTATGAAATCTTCTGGATAAGCCCTGATGGCTGGGTTTATCGGAGACCCGTTTATATCGTACTTCTCCCCAGCTACTATTTCCGGGCCACCATCTATTAACTCCCCAAGCCCGTTAAATATCCTGCCCAACATGTCCTCAGAGACTGGTAACTCCAGCGCTCTGCCCAAAAACCTGACCTTTGTACCGGTTGTTGTTATACCTGTTGTTCCCTCAAAAACCTGAACGACAGCAATGTTGCTTGAAACATCTAACACCCTACCCCTTCTTCTAGATCCATCTGAAAGCTCTACCTCTACTATTTCATCATAAGAAACCTTCCTAACTCCTTCCACAATCAAAAGAGGGCCCCTTATTTCGGCTATCCTAGAATACTCCCTTACACCATATAGCGAACTCATATCCCAGACACCTACTAAGCGCTACTAATTGCCTTAAGTGCTTCTTTTTTGAGCTTGTATATCATTTCTAGCTTTTCATTCGGCACTGAAAACCTGGCCTTTACTATATCTACATAGAGCCTTCCCAATAGTTCTTTTACCCTTGAGGCCGGAGTACCACCCTCCACCTTTTTCGTGGCATCCCTATAGTAGTCTATTATTAACTTCATTAACTCAAACTGCTTTTTAGGTGTAGAAAAAGCATCAACCGGATCAAATGCATTTTGCTTCAAAAAGCCATCCTTTATCATCCTCGCGACGTCCAAGATAAGCTTATCTTTCTCATCAAGGCTCTCAACCCCTATAAGCCTAACAATCTCCTGAAGCTCGTTTTCTCTAACTAATATGCCCATAATCTCCTCCCTGTAGGACTTCCATTCGGGATCGACGTTTTTAGACCACCAATCTGAAACGGTATCAACGTATGCGCTATAGCTGGATATCCAGTTTATTGCTGGATAATGCCTCCTGTAAGCTAGGGAGGTATCTAAAGCCCAGAAGACCCTTGCAAACCTCCTCGTATGGGTGGTGACAGGTTCTGTAAAGTCCCCACCCGGTGGGCTTACCGCTCCAACTAGCGTTACGCTCCCTATCCTTTCAGGTGATCCATAGGCCTTAACCCTGCCTGCCCTCTCGTAGAATTCTGCAAGCCTTGAAGCTAAGTAGCTTGGATAGCCCTCTTCGGCCGGCATCTCTTCTAGCCTACCGGCTATTTCCCTCAACGCCTCGGCCCACCTGCTCGTCGAATCAGCTACAAGCAAGACGTCATAGCCCATATCTCTATAGTACTCCGCGATGGTTACACCAACATAGATGCTCGCCTCCCTGGCGGCGACAGGCATGTTGCTTGTATTGGCTATTAACACAGTCCTTTCCATTAATGGCTTTCCGCTCCAAGGATCCTTATAGGTGGGGAACCTCTCTAATACTTCAGTCATCTCATTCCCTCTCTCTCCACATCCTATATATATAATCACGTTTGCCGAAGACCACTGTGCAAGTCCATGTAACGTTACAGTCTTTCCAGTGCCAAACCCTCCAGGTATCATCCCGGTGCCGCCCTTAGCCATAGGGAAGAGGGTATCAATTATCCTTATGCCTGTAATTAATGGTTCTGAAGGCTCTAACTTCAACCTGTAAGGCCTTGGAGTCCTAACGGGCCACCTCTGCATCATATAAACTTCCTTTACTTCACCGTTAACCTTTATTTCAGCAATCGGGTCTACTATACTATAGCTACCTTCCGGCGCAATCCAGGATACCTTCCCTTGCATGCCTGGAGGGAGTAATACCTTGTGTGCTATCAATCCAGTCTCTTGAACGACGCCTATCACGTCACCACTAGAAACACTATCACCAGTATTTAATGCAGATGGCGTAAAATACCATTTCTTGTCTCTCGATAAAGGACTTACGTCTACCCCCCTTTCAATAAATATGCTTCTACTCGACCCTATTTTGTTCAAATAGTCTATAATAGAAGATAATGGCCTCTGTACTCCATCATATATGTTGCCTAGGAGACCTGGACCGAGTTCAACGCTTAGGGGTGATCCAGTACCCTCAACAGGGTCTCCTGGCTTAAGGCCTGTAGTGGACTCGTATACTTGGAGATACGCTGTATCACCTTTTATCCTAGTGACCTCGCCTATTAGCCTCTCTTCGCCTACCCTAACCATCTCATACATCTGTACACCAGCCATATTATCGGCTATTACCAAAGGTCCTGATATCCTCTTTATTCTTCCTCTGACCTTCAAATATACCTACCTCCAAAGAGGGACTCCGATGCAACACCCCTTAGGTATACTTCATTCTCTTTTATTATTTGGTCAATAGTGTAGTTCAGTTTCACGGATCCGTCTTTATTTGTTGCTACTAACCCACCTAATATCTCTATGGGTTCATCTGCTAGCTCTATGCTATCATAACCAGAGACGGTATCCCTTACTAGATCCCTATCTTCCTCGGAGGCATATACAACCAAAACACCATAGCTTTGGGCATCGAGAGAAAGCGCGTCAACTACATTCTTTATAAAAAGCCTGTACCAGTCTTCCTTTTTTCCCTTCTTAATAGCCTCTATGGCATCAGCAATAACCTGATCTATTATTGAGTTTCTTTTCTCTAAGATCTTTTTCTTTGCCTCAAGTGCCAACATGGACTCGTAACTCTTTAATGCACCACTCATTTCCTGAAACTTCTCGCTTATATTCTTTTTAAGCTCAACAAGGGAGGTCCTATAAGATTCTTGCAAAAGCTTTTGAGCTGCACTATAAGCCTCGTCTACTATTTTCTTCGATTCTGCAAGCTTCTCCGTTGCTATCCTATCCGCAACCTTCTTTGGATCTCCAAAGAACTCCAAAGCCATTCACCCTATACCTAAGGCTTTTGCGAGAAGTTTGTCCACATCTATAGGTTCCATGTTCGCAAGCTTTGTCGGAATGATGAGGAGCGTTAAGCCAATAGACCTAGCAAAATCCCTTACTTTGCTTTCATCGTCAATCAGGTGCTTCAAAACAACTATAAGGCTTGCACCCTTACTTTCCGCGACCTTCATCTGCTCCATCACATCCTCTTGTTTATTTGCTTCAAGCGTTGGTATACCGGCAATCCTAAATAGGTTTGCATTTATCCTGTCTGCTATTACATACATTTTTCCTTCGAAAGCCAAGCTTAACCCTATTATGCTATTGGAGAAATATAGGTTTTTAAACTTAAACGATCACAAATTTCACCTAGAGTAAAATAAATAGCTAAAATCATTTGCATATTTTTTAAAAAAATTTTTATAAGATCCTAAAGCTTTGTTTAATATGCTGATATAAGAACGGGGTTTGAAATTGCTTACGCCAAAGAAAATAAATGAGGTATTGATAGCAATCCCAAAAAAGCTCTACGACAGGGTAGTGGCAGACCTATCCATTTCAGGTATTTTCCACGTTGAGCAGCCTGTTAGTGAGCTAAAAGGTTTCTCTGAAAAAGCCTATAAACCAGCTGCAGTCTTATCTTCAGAAAAAAGGGCAAAAATCGAGGGATACTTTAAGGCCTTAGAGCTCACCCCAGAGCTACTCGATGGAGTAAGCATCTTCGTTTCAGACTGGATAGGGACCTTAAACAAGACCATAGAAGACAATGAATTGCTAGAAAGGGAATTTGAAGAAAAAATCGAAGAACTAAATGAAATAAAGAGCAGGATAGCGGACCTAAGCGAAATAAAGAGTGTAATAGCTACAATCTCTTACATCAATGCAAACGTAAAAAAAGCAAGCTCAACAAAAAACTTCTTTTTCACCATAGGCGTTATTCCAAAGGAAAACGTCGAGTTAGTTAAGAGTATTTGTGCAAAAAACGATGTCCTGGTTTCAATAGATGAAGTGGAAGAAGACCTTGTACCAATAGCCTTTATTGCTAGTAAAGAGGCATTTTCAAAGGCCTTTGGCGAAATCGAGAAGCTTGGATACGCCCCCACACTTGTGCCGCCAGAGTTTTCAGGAATTCCCAAGGAAGCAGTTAGAGAAATAGATGAAGAAATATCATCCCTAAATGAAAAACTGAGGAAGATCAAAAAAGAACTTATAGATAGCATAGATCAGCTTAAAAGATATTATACAATGATATATACCTTGAGTGAGATATTCAAGATATTGAATTACATAGCATCGACCAAGACTATGACCTTTATACATGGATATGTTGATGTAAGTGACTCAAGGAAGTTAAAGGATCTCCTAAACAAGTCGACAGGAGGTGCGTATATGCTCTATACCCTTGGTACAAAAAGAGCAGAAGATAGAATGCCGACAAAAATGGATGTTCCAAGGTTCCTTAAACCCTTCGAGTCCATATTAAAGATGTATGGCACTCCCAACTACAACGAAGTAATCCCGACGGCCTTCATGGCCATTACTATGCCAATCATATTTGGCTTGATGTTCCCTGATATAGGACATGGTCTCTTAGTAGTCTTGTTTTCCTTACTTTATCTGATACCTAGGAACAAAGACATGGGGAAGGTTGGTGTGATACTAGGCGTTGCCGGTATGATAGCTGGTTTCTTCTCTGATGAATTCTTTGGACCTCTACCAGCAAAATTAATACACATGGAGGATATGTGGAGATACCTCGGATTAAAGACAGCCCCACTTGAATCCCCAGTAGACATAGCGATAGTTGGCGGATCATCCTCATTAATGCAAGAGCTCTTTATAGAGGCTATGAACATATCTTTTTGGATAGGCGCATTTATGTTAATATCTGGCACATTAATAGGTATTATTAACAGCTATATTAAGAGGGACTATGAGGATATGATAGGATCAAAGCTCCCTATGTTTCTCCTATTTCTTTCAGCTGGTGCCCCATTTCTCATATACTTTAATGTATATCAAGCTGGACATATAATAGGCACCGCTATATTCCACGCTGGAGGGGGAGGACCGTTTGAAGCATTTGTATTTTATGGTGCTATAGTTTCAATAATCTGGATCCTTATAGGAAGGGCTTCAGTAAAGGCTCTCATGGGAGAAGGTTTTAAGATAAGTCCCATAGAGTCTTTCATAGGCATGTTTGAAGCAATGCTTCTTGTCCTAGGGAATACAATAAGCTTTTTAAGGATACTTGGCCTAAGCCTCGCCCACTCAGGCCTAATGGTCGGATTTACTATCCTCGCGATAGTCATAGATCCTGTAGGGTTAAGAAACCCCTTAATGTTTGTTGGAGGCCTCATTATTTTTATCATCGGCAACTTGCTAACAGCAGGTCTAGAGGGTATAGTAGCGTTTGCCCATGACCTCAGGCTACACTTCTATGAATGGTTCAACAAGTTTTATTCGGGGAATGGAATACCATTTAGCCCGATTAAACTACCCAACGTTACCATAATCTTTCAGTAAACATAATGCGCTCAGTACTGGTGTCTTTCTTCACAATTCTGTAATACCAGCCTTCCTCATAGCGCGTGTTATCGTTGCCAAGTACCCTATGCTAGGACTACGGTATTAATTTTTAGTGTTTTAAGGACCTCTGAAAATAAAAACAAAGAAACACTATTTGCCCGCCTATGGTCTGTGTAGGTTTCTATATGCCAGTTCATTACGGCATTTGGTCTATTTGGTCATGCTTTGCCTATAGCTCTGCATTTGAGGAGCCTTATTGAAGCTTGGCATTATCCGCAACAACTATAGCTTATTTTAGCAAGCTTTAATTTTTCTTTACCAGCCAATACCATAAAGGTGTATATTGGAACCCAAAGAACTTAAAAACAAACTAAAAGCTGCAACCTTACCCTTCGGATCATAGAGCATACAACACAAGAGTTACCGTTTCCCACAATAGGCTATTATAGGCCTCTCTAGGTTGCACCTCTATTATTCATTTTGACTACAAGCCACGCGGAAGTCATAAATATCCTTCGAGGCAAATAGAATAAGCCCCACATAGACCTAATAAAAACCTTTACCTCAGAAACTGCTTATTTTATTAAAAAGGTGGCCTAAGGATATAGATAAGACGACAATATAACAGAAACCAATATAAGCCCTTTATCACAAAAATAATATGGTGCAACCTTATTGAAGGTAGAAAGGGAAGAAATGAAACTAAAGGGTGCTAAGGCCTATAGAGAAAGCTTGCAATACTTAGTATTGAGAATACTAGCGGAAAAACCAAGCCATGGATATGAAATTATGAAAAAAATTGAAGAAATAACTCTAGGAAGGTGGAAGCCTGCTGCAGGGACTTTGTATCCATTATTAGATCTAATGCAAAACGAAGGGCTCATAGAGATAAAATCATGTGAGCAAGAAGGTGTAAGGGGAGGGAAGAAGATAGTATATAGGCTTACAACAAATGGATGGTTGCTTCTTAAAGATCAGCTAATTACAAAGATCTCGATCTATGCCTCGCTGATAAATTTCATGGTCCTAGATATAATCGATGATATGAAAAAACATGGCTTCATTAAAGAGGCTGAAGAAGTTTGCAATAACATAAGTGAATGGATAGAGAAGATAACCTCAAATTTGAACGTGCGCTGTAAAGGATAGGTGCATCTATTATTGCCACTTTTTTTCGTTGGTCTAGGGTTTGATGAAGGGTACATAACAAACAGAGCTATGGATGCAATAAACAATTCTGACCTCCTATTTATAGATACCTATACGATGCCTAATGCAACTGGCATGATAGAAAAAATAAGAAGGTTAATAGGTAATAAGAAGGTAGTCGAAGCAAACAGGGAATTACTAGAAAAAGAGTCTAAGGCAATCATAGAAGAGGCTAAGAACAAAACCATATCAATATTGGTTCCTGGAGACCCTTTTATTGCAACTACCCATGAATCCTTGGTAATAGAAGCAGCAGCAAATGGCATACAATATGAAATAATAAACGGTTTGTCAGGAATTTGCGCCGCCAAATCCATCTCAGGACTACAATACTATAAGTTTGGAAAGACAATAACAATACCAGGTGGATGGAGAAAGATAAAGGCCTTTAGTGTACTCCACGGATTCTATGGAAACCTCTGCCTTGGCTTACATACACTTTTCCTATTTGATATAAACGATAAGGGAGAGAGCCTGAGCATAAAAGATGGTATAAGGTACATCTTGGAGCTAAATGAGGAGGCAGGCCTCTATAAAAACCTTGGTGGATTACTAGGGGTGATAATACACGTAGGAAAAAGGAATGTAATATATGGAGATAGTATTTCGTCAATTTCCCAAAAAGATATCGAGATAGAACAGCCCTATAGCCTCGCAATACCATCTAGAATACATGCAATAGAGGAAGAGTACTTGAGATACAATGCGGGCATCGAAGATAGGGCTATTAAGCAACATAAGGCATTATTAAGCAACGATTTCTGTAAGTATCTGGGCTTATTAAGGGAATACCTCTAAAAAGCCCTAATCATTGTTACTTGAATAAATAACAATTCCTTTATCCTCTGCTCAAGCCAAATCAACCGTGGGAGAAGAAGCGTTTATTATGGTTAGCTGAGGAGTTTTACAGATTGTCAAGAATACATGGCAATTCCAGAGAAGTTACTGAAACCGATGATTAAAGCAACGAAAACAGTTATAGTTAGGGGCACTAAGCTTCCCAGATACTACTGCAACCTAGAACTTGTACCTTAAGGTTCTGAAAGGTGATGGAAGCAAGGTTCTAAACCCATCAAAGCTTATATTCGCTTCTCGTATTGTTTACCTCGAATGCCACCCATGATCCCAGGCGGATACCCAAACCCATGCGGGCCGAGGCTGAACTTCCTAGAGGTGAACAACTCTAAAATACCTGGAATGACAATCTGGAGACAAGCGGTCAGCAAAGTTACTACAAGGGGTTGAAAACAATGCAAACCGATGAAGATATAATAAGAAAAATCGTCGAGGGTCATCTCGAGGTAGAAGTAATTTCAAGCGATAAGGGTCAGTATTTGCTTACGTTCAAAATACTTGGATTGAAAAAAGATAATAACCTCTCGGAGGCTTTCCTTAAGCTCTACAAGGACTTATCCAAACGAGGCTATGTGGCTATGATAAAAAGGGATTATGGAGAACTCACATTAAACGTAAGCAAAAAGGAGAGCAAAACAAAGAAAAGCATTGCTATAGGTTTGGCCATCATAACTTTGGTCATGGTTTATGTTTCGGGTTTTGCATTTACCAAAAACCAAAGCCCCCTTTCATTAGAACCACTATCATACCTTATTGGGCTAATAGTGCCCCTCATAATACATGAAATGGGCCATTGGATAACAATGAGAAAATATGGTATCCCAGCTAGCCTACCATACCTTATTCCAGCCCCTCCCTTGCAACTCGGCTTTCTTGGTACTTTTGGTGCTGTAATAAGCATGGAGTGGATACCCCCAAACAATGACGTACTAGCACTAACAGGTATAATGGGCCCTTTCTTCGGTTTTATTGCAGCAATACCGGTTGCTGCCGTTGGCCTGAAGCTCTCTTCACTAGTACCGATTGCTTCAATTCCGCCAGGATCTTCGATAAATCTTATCCCTATTATCTTGAATTTATTGACATACATAGAAAAGATACCTTCAGGATATGCAATACAACCATCAGCAATGATGTTTGCCTCCTATATAGTATTCTTTATTACGTTCCTTAATTTAATCCCCATATCACAACTGGACGGAGGTCATGTAATAAGGGCAGCCCTTGGTGAGAAAGCACACTACATAGTCTCTGGACTATTCGTAGCTATACTAATAATCTATGGGTTTTATTATCCTGTATTTATTCTGTTTGGATTCTTAGCCCTCTTTATATTTCTACTTACAAAGGGAAAGCATCCAGGAACAGCCATTAATGGTAATAAGTTAGGTTATAAAGGCATCTTGGCAGTAATCCTCTATTGTACCTTGCTTGTATTAACCCTACCCCTACCATCATGAAACATAGCTGAGGTCCCCCTTTCTCATCAAAAGCAATGAAAAATATTAAATTCCCTTCAATCTTAAGGGAAATAGGAGAGACAGCATGAGCGAAGATATTGAAGAAGAGGAAAGAAGCCCGCCTCCTGAAGAAGATGGCGAAGAGATCATCGAGTATAGGGTAAAGAACCCTGAGCTATTAGAAATAATGCTTAATTCATTTGAGATACTAGAGAAAGCAGCATCAAACGAAATAGATATTGATGATGCGAAGAAGCTTTTTAGCGAAAATGTTAAGGCTCGAATGGCCGGCCTTTCAAGCTCAGCAGTTAAAAGGGCAAGAAAGAAGAGAAGAGGTTCATCAAGAACGAAGAGAAGGAGCAATAGGAAGGCTAGAGGTTCCTCCCTTTAGGTTTTTTATAATCCTATATAATCCTCTCGACTTTAACGCTAAATCCCAAGGACTTCAAGGAATCGATTATCAACTCGGTCTTCAACCTCCTATCAAACACTATCGTAACCGATTTCTTTTCTCCTATCTTGCCTAGTTTTATATTGTCAACAGCAACGATACCCCTTATCATCTCGCTTACATCCTTATCCGGTGTTATATAATCTTTAAATTTTCTTTTTTGATATGAAAGATATTCATCAAAATTATTTAATATCCTAACTGACTCCCTCAAGTCCTTGGTCTCAGTTCCGAGCCTTTTTGATACCTCTTCTAAAAGTTTTTTAGCTTCTTCCAAGGTCAGCTCAACGACCTTATACTTCCCCATGTCTATTTTTAACAAAACCTCCCTCATATTCCCATCCTTCTACGCTCAGTCCCAGAGTATCGTTGCTTTTAAGGGCTTATTTTCTAATTATCGCAACCAACTTTGCATCAGCGCATCATTTTTAATCCTAGCACAATAAAAATATTTTGGTAAACTAAGGTGTAAAAGTGATGTCAGGATCAAAGGTACCGGAAGTGTATTTGAACTACCCAAGGATAAGGAAGGAGATAAAGATAGGTCCTCCTTATCTCACGAAGTATGAAAAAGCGAAGATAATAGGCATAAGGTCACTTCAGCTGACCTATAATGCCCCGCCCTTAATAGATCCTAAGAGTATCAATACAACAAACCCAGTTGAGATAGCAAAATATGAGGTTGAGAAAGGGATACTGCCTGTATCTATAATAAGGTACACACCCTCAGGAATGAAGCAAGTAATACCAATAAAGCTCCTTGTATAAGGAAAGAAAAACCTTAGAAGAAAGCACGTAAAAGCTTATTATCTATCTCTAGAAAATTCAAAGGTTGGGGTGTGTTATCTTCATACAACTGGTGAATGATAATGGTCAAGGCTCCAAGAGGCTACAGGAACAGGACTAGAAACATGTTAAGGAAACACGTAAGGGATAAAGGTCATGTACCAAGGTTGAGCAAGGTACTTTATCCATATAAAGTTGGAGATAGGGTAGTGGTGAAGATAGATCCTTCATTCCATGGAGGAATGCCTCATAAAAGGTTCCATGGCTTGACTGGAAGCATTATAGGGAAAAGAGGGAGCGCATACATTGTTAAGCTAAGCTTAGGAAATAAAGAGAAAACAATAATAACTTACCCAGTTCATCTGGCACCTTTTAAACAGTAGCATCAATAGGCTGATAGGAATGCAGAGGAACATCATCTCAAAAAGGTATGTGACGTATTATGAAGCAAAGTCGATGGTTCAAGCAAGGATCTCTGATTCTGCCAACTTAAATGCAATACAGGAAAGAACATGGGAGTACCTAAAGACCTTCGGTAACAAAGACTCTCAGCTTGCATCAGAACTTATCAAGAGGATAAAAGATGAAGCAAAGATGCTTGAATCCACCGCGACCATTATACTAAACATATGCCCGAATGAGATACCTTTCCTCCTCTCTATAGTATCACAGCTCCCAGAAGAGAAGAAGAGGGTTGTAGACGAAGAATCTGCGAAGAAAATAATTAATATTATATCTGAGTTCTGTTTTAAAAAGGACTAGAGGATAGTTCATGAGACGTTTTAAGGGGCAGGAATGTTTTGTTCCAAAGAAGTTCGTTGCACTGATTGCAGAAAAGCCAAAGGCAGCAGAAAGGATTGCATATGCCCTTAGTTCCTTGGGCAAATACAAGAAGTGTAGGCTCTATGGAATCCCATACTGGATTATCAACAAGGATGGTAGCAGCGTATTAGTATTGCCAAGCGCTGGCCACCTTTTTGGACCTTCAACAAAGGGAAGAGGTCTTCCGATTACAAAGATCCTATGGAGACCTATCCATGAATTCGACAGGAGTGCCTATTATACGAAACCCTATTATAAACTTATGCAGCGCTTCATACCTCTAGCAGAGTCCTATATAAATGCCTGCGACTATGACATAGAGGGCAGCGTTATAGGATATAAAATAATAGAAGAGTTAGGCGATCCGAAGAAAGCCTTAAGAATGAAGTTCTCGACCCTGACAAAAGAAGATGTAATAGAGGCATTTCATAAGATAGGGGGGATAGATAAAGAAAATGTCAGGGCAGGAGAGGCAAGACATGAGCTAGACTGGCTTTGGGGAATTAACATCTCTAGGCTGCTGATGAAGATAATTAAAGACTTTAGCGGTAAAAAAATTTCCTTAAGTGCCGGTAGGGTACAAACGCCAACGCTGGCAGAGGCTGTTAGAAGGTGGAAAGAAATAAATTTGTACCTTCCGATACCGTTTATCCAAATCGAAATAGTAGGAGAATATGAAGGGAGACGATTTTTTATAACAACAAAGGACTGGTACCCTCAAAGTGTTTCGGAGGCAAGAGGACTCCTTGATTACCTAAACGAGAACCCCATACTCACTACAGAGTCTTTTAAGGAGTTTGGGGAGAGAATCAATCCACCACCTGCATTTAACCTAGGAGATCTGCAAAGGGAAGCTTCTAGGATATATGGGTTCTCACCATTCAGGACACAAGGAATAGCAGAGAGGCTCTACCTAGAAGCACTAATAAGCTATCCAAGAACAAACAGCCAAAAACTACCAAAATCGATAAACTATGGTAACATAATGAAAAAACTTGAGGGTCAAAGGTATTATAGCAGCCTTGTAAATGAACTTCTAAGAGAAACCCTAGGACGCTTAAAACCAGTAGAGGGGAAAGAAGAAGACCCTGCTCACCCAGCAATCTACCCTACAGGGGAATTTCCAAAGGGAAGACTGGACAAAGATTATTTTAGGGTATATGACTTAATTACCAGGAGGTTCCTAGCAACATTTAGCAAGAGTGCATTAATAAACAACAGAATAGCTGTCTTTGCTGATGGAAAAAATAGAAAATACAAGGCAGAAGGCCTTATAGTAATAGAGGATGGATGGTATAAGTACTACAAGTTTTCATACCCTAAGGAAAAGGAAATACCAGCGCTAAAAGTAGGTGACGAAGTCAAAGTAGTACACGCCTCGTATAGGCTTGTGTGGCCGAGGTGTAAAACTTCCTTAAGCAAGTCATCACTATTGAAGTGGATGGAAAGGGTAAACATAGGTACGAAGGCTACAAGAGCAAGAACCATAGAGATCTTATATAAAAGGAAATATCTGTCATTAATAGAAGGAAAGAGCGAAGTTACTGAACTAGGTTATTCTGTTTTAAAGGCAATTGAGCTCATATCAAAAGAATTGACCTCGCCAGAGCTAACGAGGAAGTTTGAGGAGAAGCTTGATAAAATCTATAGGGAAAGCGCTAAAAAAGATGATATAATAAATGAAGCAAAAGAATTCTTAGTAAAAATAGTGAAAGAGAAGATCGAAGATAAAAATATTGGAAATATGATAGCAAAAGCTATAGGTTTGGTTAGACCTGAAGTGAGGTGCTCTGTATGCGGAAGAGAAGCTAAGCATAACATCGCAGGAAATCCCCTCTGTGAGTTCCATTACGAGGCCTTAAAGAGGATAGAGGACAACCTTGAGGTATTGAGTAAAAAAATCGAGAAAAATAGGAACGAAGTACTAAAGGAGCTCATGAAGAACCCTTCAAGCGGGAAGTGGATAAAAGAGGCCTCAGCCTTCTTATTGAAGAGAAATGACTAAATGACGTCATTGCCTGTGCCCTTTATGGCAAGTATCATAGAACCAATATATGGTATTATTATAGGTGTTTTTCCATTAGAAGTCAATATAACGCCTTTAACCTCCCAATAAGGCACACCACCAGTCATGTATCCCTTATAAGAATAATACCCGCAGTATTGTGGGTATCCTGGATCCGGTACTGGATTGTTATCTCCCTTTATAACAAAACAGAGTATTCCTTTGTGATAATACTTTGCCACAACCCTGTGAATTATTAGCATACCATTATAATTGTAAACTACGATATTGCCAATAGCGATCTTACCGTAAGGCTCTTTATATGATATCGCTACATCCCCTGTATGAAGGTTAGGTAGCATACTTATTCCATCAACTACTACAGGGGTCACGCCATAAACAAAGTGTGCCACAAATACCAGCACGAAGAGTAGAACTACCGCAGATAAAGCCCCTAAACCCTTGGCATCCATTTTTCCTTTATTCCCCATCATGCACCATTATATGAAACTATAAGGAAGGAATAAAAACTTATTTTTAAAGGTCGCACGTCTTACACGTAGAATTCTCGTCCGTCCTTAAGCTTAAGACACCCTTCCTGGTCTCCTTCACTTCCCCGAAAAGCTGGGAGAGCCTCCTATCAGACTCCAGATCCCTTATATTCATCTCCCTCTTAATTAGGGCCATCCTTGTTTTTTTCTTCAACCTAAGGGGTTTTAAGATAGTTTCTTTCGATTCGCCGCCAAAATAGATCACCTGTACGCCCTTACTCTCATCCCTATATATAGTTACTCCCTTAAGCCCACCAAGCCATGCAACAAAATATGATGAATACACAGAGTCCAACGATGCATCTGAGGGTAGGTTTATTGTTTTACTTATAGCTTGATCCGTGTATATTTGTGCTGCTATTTGATGCGAAAGATGGTACCATAGATCAAAATCCATGCTTGTCGGGAATAGGTTCGCTATGCCCCTAATCTCCTCTATTAACTTCATTACATCAAAGTTGCCATCTTCTATGACTATCCTGCCATTCTCATCGCTTATTTTTCTCTTGTTCAATATATACTTCTCTATATCACCCAACGACCACCTTAAGCTCCCCTTGTGACTAGATATTATCTTAAAGAGCTCTTCCATAAACTCTTCCGACAATGAATATTTCCTAGCTACCTCTAGCATCTTATCTCTAAATATCGAAATTGTTTCTAAGAACTCGCCAACGGCAACCCTTCTCAGGTAAACCAAGGCAAAATACGGTTCGATCCCGCTACTCGTGCCAGATATTATGCTTATTGTTCCAGTTGGTGCCACTGTACTTACCACAGTATTCCTAGGCCCCTTTGCCCCTTTCGAGATACCATATGCCTTTATTATATCCCACACCCTCTCAGGATCTACTAAAGCAAGGGCCAAAAGGGCCTTCTTATCGTTAATATTGGCCTCCTTTATGTTATTAAGGTTCTTTATGTCAAAAACCTTTTCCAATACTTCCATGAGTTTGCTCTCCTTGACCAACTTTATGGTTCCATCTTGCTGAACCCTGTTTTTAGTTTCACCTACCAACCTGTTTTTAATTTCTGCCGGTATCTTAACGTCGTGATATTTTACTTTAATCCACCCATCCTCTACCGATAGAACCTCCTTTGCCTTTATCAACGCAGGGGTGTGTAAGGCTACGGTTTCGTCAACGCTAGCTTTTTCTAAGCACTTCATCTCTTTCCAGTCCCATGATTTACATTCAAAGGCTGGTGCATGACCTAGCTTAGCTCCAAGCTCCCAACTCCTTTTCCATGCAAAAACCTCTAACGCAGCCATCGCAACTAAGGTGAAGGCGACTGCCTCATCGCTATCATAAGGATAGCCAAGCTTTGCTAAGGCATTCGCCAACCCCATTATTCCAAGGCCTATTTTCCTTGTTACCAAGTTTATGCTTGACTGCCTTTCATCTGGATGTTTGTTCAAATCAATAACAGCATCCATAGAATCCATTATCACTTCTATGTCGCTAGAAAACGCTTCTAGGTCAAACTTACCATCCTTTATGTACTTACTCAAGTCAATAGAACCTAGGTTGCAACTTTCGAAGGGATATAGGTGCTGTTCACCACAAGGATTAGTAGCTACAACCATCCCAAGCCATGGTGTTGGGTTCCATTTGTTGTGGTTGTCTGGAAATATTAAGCCTGGATCTCCTCCTTCCCATGCAGCCTTCACTATCTCTTCCCATAAGAGCCTAGCGTTGTACTTCCAGGCCTTAGTATTTCTCTTTTCAAAGTCCGCTTCTTCTCCCCTCAGCTTTTTGCTCTTAAGCAAGTCATCTATAGCGCGTGATTTAGATGCCTCTAAGGTGTCCTCAAATATGTTTATATAGGGGTTTTCTAGTAGCTTCCCATCTTTATCAATCAGCTTTCCAAGCCTACCAAGCCCCGTTGCTTTGCTGACGCTATAATGTATCCTATAAACGCCGTTCTTATCCTCGCTATACCTCGGATTTACCATCCACCAATCTCCTGCTTTTATCATTGTTTCCATGAAGGCATCATTTACGCCCACACTAATGTTAAAGTTCGTTAAGAACGAATCTTGTAGTGGGCTCTTCTTAGCCTGAATAAAGCCCGCATCTTCAGGAACGTAAAGGCCTGGTGCAGAAAGCCTTTGAGCCATTTCTTTTAGCAAAGGATTTACCTCATAGAGCCCATCATTTTCTATCTGGTCAAGGGCATCTTTGACTATCCTTATAAATGCCCTTATTTGTGGGGGCAATGTATTTGATAGCGCTTGCCAACCGTCATAGTCTGGGTTATAGATGTCTGGGTGCCATATATGCAATATGCCCATGTTTGCACCTCTCCTCTTCCCTCCCTGCTTTACTACATCGGTTGCTACATCATACAGCCTCATAAAGCTTAGGGGACCACTTGCAACTCCACTAGTCCCTGCTACTATATCCCCCCTAGGCCTAAGTTCCGAGAAGCTAAACCCTTGACCCCCGCCATACTTAAACGTTAAGGCTTGGATCTTCACCCCCTCCAATATGCCTTCCATGCTATCAAAGACGGGGGTCACGTAACACGCACTTAAGGCCCCCCTTGCACCGTTAGCATACATGTTAAACAGCGTAGGAGAATTAAACATGAACCTTCCTTTTATCAGCAATTCATACAACCTTTTAGCATCTACCCTTGAAGAGAACCCTTGTGCAACCCTTTTCATTACCATTGAAGGGGTTTCCATGTGGATTAGGAAGGGATTCTTAACCATATACCTTGACTGCAACACCTTTATTGCGTTAAAGGTAAAATTCATGTCATCCTCACAAGGCTCCTTCCTCTTACCACTTAGGTATTCAGTAACGCACTGGGGTATATCCGCTAGCTCTCCGCCATTTGGTGCCTCTTTAGAATACCCCTTCTTTACGTCTTCATAAATTCCTTTTAGCAAGAGTATCTTTGCCTCCCTTTCTACCTCTGGTTTAAATACGGACTTCCTTATCAGCTCCAGCTGCTCTGTTTCATCAGCAGGCATAGGCCCTACCCCTTTATATCTTCACTAGCGCAGGTAGCGCGTATTTTAAAAAATAGCGACCAGAGTAAATAAGGTCAAACGTATATGACCGGCCCTCCTTTTTCCATTTATAGTATAGAGGCGGTATTACCTAATATTTTTCCATTATTTATAAATGGTTTTCATGGAACTTTTATTTTTCGCATATAACAAAACACGGAGGGATCCTTAGGTGACTCTTTGCTCAGTTTGTGGAAAAAGGCAAGCGGTCTATCATCACACCTATAGTGGAAAAAACCTCTGCATTAAGTGCCTTAGCAATATGATAGAGAGGAGCGTGAAGAGGAGAATTAACAAGGCAAAGGCACTTGAATATGATAGCAGAATAATCATCCCAATAGTACATTTTTCTCCTGGCTCCTCAATAGTACTAGCA
>WAJZ01000030.1 GCA_015523575.1 Candidatus Hestiella acidicharens
CTTATCAATTAGAAACATGGTTAAAGTTGGAAACAAATTGGCTCAGCATATATTGGATGCCTCTTGGGGGAAATTCCTTAGAATGCTCTCTTACAAGGCTGAAAGTGCTGGTAAGAGAGTTATAAAGGTGAACCCAAGGGGAACTTCAGAAGGGTTAACTATAAATGACCCTTATAGGGATTACATTTCCGCTTGCAGGATAAAAAACAGGTCGGGGCTGGGACGGTCCTCAGAGCCTGTGGAGAGGAAACCCCTACTCCTCATTACCGCTAAAGCGGTAATTGAAGGGCATGTTTCCTCCATGAAGCAGGAAGCTCCCCACATTAGTGGGGGGTAGTTCACTAAAGGGGTCCCACATCTTCATAGCCTTGTCTTATACCTAGCCCAGCTTTCTTCGCCAACCCTTCCCCTCCTTCTTTCAACATTATTGCTAGGTTCTCTGCGTGTGCCCTTGTCCTTTCTATGGCTATTTTTCTCAATTCTCTAGGGTCGCTGCTTTCATCCTCGTGAACGGTAACATCAACTATGACTTTGCCTGTTAGAATCGAAAGCATGATTAATCCAACCGAAAGTGCTATGTAGCTGTATTTGTCCACCTGCTTTGCCCCAACCCATCCAAGCGTCATCACGCCCTCGCATCCTCTATCTATAAGCCTCTTTGCTTCCCCAGGTAAGTCCTTTATTCCAGGTACAGTATGCCTTATTATTGTATATTCTGGCAAGAGCTCTTTAAGCCTCTTCACTGCAATAGAGCCCATATCTACCCTTGAAAAAGTTGTGTCAACTATTCCGATGCATTTTCTCTCTTTCATATGCCTCTATCACCTCTTTGCCACTAATCAAGATGTACCCATTTTTTGTAGCAATCTTTTTTGCTTTCTCCAGGCTTAATGAGTCACCAAAATCAAGCATCTCTGCAAACGTTGTTGCAGGCTCCATATTTGCTAGAAACGATAGCGCTATACTGAGCTCCGTATGACCCCTTCTTTCCTTCAGCTCTCTCGCTGCTAGCAAAGGTACGTGGCCAGGGGCTTGAAATTCCTCAATAAACTTTTTCGAGGCCTCAACCTTATTGCCATCTACATAAAGCTTTACAGTCTTGTATAGTTCCTGAATAGTCTTAGACCTGTCCTTGTCGCTTATCCCTGTACGAACGCCTATATGATTTACCCATATTGTGAAGGCAGGCCTATCTTTGTAAAAGAGCAGTCTTTCTGTTAGAGGCTTTAGCTTTGGTATTTTTGCTATAAGTTCATCCCCCCATATCAAGCCTAGATCTTTAGCAATAGTCCACGTTGTAGCAAAGCATATGAGTCCACCAGCCTCGGCCCTTAGCTTATATATTGCTTTAGCATCTACTTTAGACGCATGAAAGACCATATCTACTTCGCTTTCTCTTGAGGAGGAATCATACATAAGGATCGGTACCCCCCTCTTCAGGCTTTCAATGGCTTCTTCTATTGACATTTCTCATCACCAGCGTTGTTGGAACTATCGCTAATAGGAGTGCAAAAAGAATATAATATATTATATGAAATCCATTACCTTGGGATTTTGTCCCTTTATTTAATACTATAATATTATTGCTAAATAGACTTCTATTAGATGGGCTTGCATTATTGATAACACCAAAAGTAACTGCAATAAACGATCCATTTTCACCTGAAAACTCGAAAGTAGTCCATGAGTTCTGATTAAATGAAACTATATTTTTTAACACCTTCGGCATATCTATTACCACTACAGAACTTCTATTTCCACTCAAAACCTTTACGCTTTCGTTGATACCAGGTATGTTGTATCCGGAGTACTTTCCTATAAATACGTTTTGAAGGTGGGGCCTTGAGAGGTTTGTTCTAAAGACTAATGATGCAAGCATTGTTTCAGTAAAGTTATGGAGGCTGATGTTTAGGATCTGAAACGAGACACCTTCCCTACGCGTTATCAATAAAAGGAAGTTCCTTTGTAGGAAGTATTCTATGTAAATGCCACCCTTTGTTATGTTAAGTACTGAGGTAGCAGAGTTTCCATTCAATATGTAATATGTGCCGTTCTTTTTTATGTTAACTAAGGTGTTATTTCTTATAGGAATTTTATAGGGACCTTGAAGGCTTATGTAGGGTATCACACAAGATGATTCCATAGTTATTGAGGCTATAATAATGAGTAGAATTCCTACCGCTTCTATAGCTTTCATTTTCGACTACCATGCAAATTATCCTTTAATATATGATAGAATATACTAGCGAAGCTAAGGTTCTTGTTATAAACGATTCTATAACTGCTGCAACTGCTAGGAGTATTATTGACAAAAATAATAACCCTAATGATCTTTTATACATACCTGCTGGTCCTTTTTTTATCATTAAAATAAAGGAAGAAGCAACGAGCGTTATTGCCGGTATTTCAATCGAGCCGTGCGGTACGAGTAGGTAAAACAGAACTATTGTGGGATAGCTCGGGTTTATCTTTAGTGCTAATGGCAGGATGAAACCAACCAATCCTCCATTAAACCCGACAATCAAAATCGGTATTATTATTGTTATTGAGAAGGCCCATGTAAGCACTGCGGTCTTTAGGTTATTGCCAAATATTATAAAGGGTAACAAGAAGGGATCCTTCCCATAGCTCTTTGCTATTTCCTTGATCTGCGATGACTGGCTTTGAAGATATTGCCCTACAAATGATTTTGTTATGTAATCATAGCTTAAAATGACTGCTATGCTTGCTAAACCAAAGATTACAATGAGGAGTACCCAAGTCCTCCTCAGGTTCTTTTCTTCGATGAGCTCATCTATAGCGCTGTCTAATATACCTATTTCTCCTCACCCTTAACTATTATGTTGCAATTTCTGTCTATCTTATCGGCTATTTCTAGTAATTTAGTGGCTTCTAGCATTATAACTACGTTGTCCTTTTTGCAAATTTGGACACAGGTATCTTCATCCACATTACTGCAGTCAATTAGGCTTACACCCTTATTGAACTTAATGTGTTGCACTGTACTTCCTC
>WAJZ01000031.1 GCA_015523575.1 Candidatus Hestiella acidicharens
GTATATCTAAGTATATATGTTTTACGCAATCATGTTAAATTTTTAATTAAGGATGAATATCAGCTAGCTTAGGTAAACAAAGGGTTTACAGGATGCTATCCGACACACTCCTCTATATTATATTGGCTACAGGGATTGCTAGTGGAGTAATACTAAACCGCAATATTTCAATAGGAAACAGATTTACGAAAAGCCTAGACTATGCCATCTTGATCTCGATCATAAACTTGATATTCTTTATGGCCTGCCTTGCATCTGCACAACTATGGAGGATATCATCAAAGGAAGAAGCAATATCATTTACCTACTCTACAATACTTTATGCTACTCTACCAGCACTACTTGGAATTTTAATAGCAAGGCCTCTAGTTTACAATAGTACCAAAAGGGAAATATATGTAAATACACATACAAAAAAAGTAATAAGAAAAGGAGCAATTAAAGAGCAAACTAGAGAAATTATCGTACCAATCATTGTTTTTATTAGCGGTCTATTGCTTGGCAACTTAGTAAAGCTAATTCGCTTCAAAGTAGAGGAAATAGCAATTTTGTGGCTTTACGTCCTCATCGGAATTGTAGGCGTTTCTGTAGGAATTTCATCAAAAAGAATCATAGACTCGGCAAAAAAGGGTATTAAAAATGGCCTAATATTGGCCTTCTCTGTAATAGCTGGCGACTTGATCGCCGGTATTCTTCTTTCTGAAATCCTTAAGCAAAACTATACATATTCCCTTGTGATTTCTTTGGGTTCAGGCTGGTATTCACTTGTTGGCCCTCTTCTATCTCTCTACAGCCCTTATTATGGTACAATAGCATTTATCTCAAACCTATTAAGAGAAAGCCTAACCTTCATGCTATTTCCACTTATCTTTAATATTTTTGATATACCATCTATAGCATTCGGTGGAGCCACAACAATGGATACAACCCTAGGAATTATTATAAAGTATTCTGGCACAGAAAGTGGAACTGAGGCACTAACACAAGGGCTAATAATAACGCTTTTATTACCTGTTATATTGCCCATCATAATTTCCTTCTAGTAATTTCATGCTAGAAACTTCCTCTATGATTTCCTCTAAAAGCCTTTGTGCATTTGTGTATGACCTGTTGATGTCGAACCCCTTATAGAAATAAAAATAAGCTATCAATCCAGTTATAATATCACCAGCCCCAGTAACGTCCTTTATTGGCCGTCCAGATGGTCTGATCATATCTTCTTTTCCATTACAATATATTCTCGTTTCCTTCAAACCGGCAGTATAAATCACACATCTGACCTTCGTCTTAATTTCATCGAGCTTTGAAAGATCTTCATCATCGCTGGATATGTGTAGCATGTCGATATAACCCTTTGGTAAAAAGTTTATCCAGTTCTTAATGGATCTAGAAAAACCTTGGGCATCTATAACCAAGGGCCTCTTCAGCGCTTGTATCTTTTCAATAGGAAACTCATTATATATTGGTGACAAAATAACGAAATCTGGTGAAACAAAACTAATCGCCCTTATAACCTCCGCAACATTAACCTGCTCAATCGCACCTGTAAACGAAGAAATCCTTTTACCTTCCGTATATTCATGTGCAAAAATTGCGCCAACGTTGTGCTGAAACTCGCCTAAAACATCTATACCAACGCTTCTCATTAACCTGATAGTCTTTACAGTCTCACTCCCTACAGGACCATAGAAACTAACATGGCAACCAAGCTTTCTCAACGAGTATCCTATAAATAAAGGAGGTCCACCTGCACTAAGTATTTGCTTACCTTCAATTTTTATCAAGTCAAGAGTGGGTGACGATATGATAAATGCTCTACACTTCATGAAGCACTACCTATAGGTTTTCATTATTATATATGCCGTCATATAGTTTATCTGCTTTTTGGGTTAGCTTTATAAAATACATCTGTGCTATTCTTGCATGTCTTTGAATTCTTATTCCATGCCCATTATAGACAACCAGCAGGGCTTCCCCCCTCCCCCTGTAACCAGGATCCCATAGAGCACAATTAATACTAGCTCCCATCCTCAACAA
>WAJZ01000032.1 GCA_015523575.1 Candidatus Hestiella acidicharens
CTCTATGTGTATTGATACATATACCAAAGAGTCTATTGACTCTTTTAGCTTCTTCTCTACAACATCCGCTAGTTCATCAGCTTCTTTAACGCTAAGGGACGGAGGGACTTCTAGGTGCATGGATGCTACTAAAAAAGGACCTGTCCTTCTTACCTTAATTTCATGTACGCCAACAACTTCAGAAATTGTATACACTACCTTCTTTATGTCCTCTACAGCACCCTTGTCACTTATATCCAGCAGTATTAGCAAGGAATCCCTTCCTATAAGGTATGATTGGTATAGTATATAGGCCGCGACGCCCACAGCTACAGCATTGCCCAAATATTGGTAATTGAACCACTCACCCAACACCCCCATAATTACGCCTAAACTGATGAGAGTGTCTTGATATGCGTGCAACCCCTCAGCCTTTACAGAATAAAGCTTCACGCCTGGAGTTTTTGATAGATATCTGCTTAACCAATATGTTACAATGCATGATGTGGCCTCTAGCGATATCAGCATAAGAGGATACCTAATTGTGCTGAAACCTGAAAACAATGAGCTTCTTATTATATCTACCCCAGCGTAGGCCATTACTATCGCAACCAGTAACGAGGCTAGGTTTTCTGCTTTATACATTCCAAAGGGGAACTCTTCGCTTACCGGCCTTTCTGCCAAAGAAAGACCAACAAAAACAACGATTCCTGTTAAAAAATCAGTAATTGAATGAATACTATCTGCATATACAACGAGGCTGGAGAACAACAAGCCTAAGATTATTTTTGATGCCGAAAGTAAGAGGTACGTCACCGATGCTACAATAGACCTTTTTTTGCCTTCTTTAAACTTCGACAAACACTCCTACCCCTCACCATTCATAGTATGATAACCAGCGAAAAATATAAGCTATCCTATAAAGGCCAATAAAACGTTCCCTGCTCCAGACTTTCTTCATTGTAGCCTCAGCTAAAGCAGTCCGGACATCGCAACCTCCTACTCTTCTAATAAAGTTATATTGGGCAAGGCTTTTTTATTTTTAGCCACTTTTTTGCTTAGGATTTACGTTATCATCAATATGGTAAAGGCACTTTAACCTCTTTTCTTGGAAGGTAAAAATCTTATTATGAATCCTATATGAAATTTCTAGGAATTAATATTGCATCATTTAACGAGAGCTTTGCTCAAACACCCTTTTACTACTTGGTAATGGGTAAGATACTGGTAGCTTAGCCCTTTTTAACCTTAGCTAGTATAGATACCGCTTTCTCTGCAGCCTCTTCCTTGTTTTCTGCGGAAACGTTTACAACAATACCACTTTCCTTGTCCTTAATCCGATACCTATGCTCGCCATTTAAATAGTATTCCTCTATTATCTCAAGTTCAAATTCCCCCATATCTGATCATCATGTATATATATAATTTAGGAAAAATATATGGTCTATTGGGGGTGTTGATGAATGGAAAGCGTGCCACATATAAAGGTTGAGCCGCCTGGACCTATAGCGAGAAGCATTATAGAAAAAGACCAAAAGCTTCTTATGCAGTCCTATGTAAGGTGGTACCCCCTTGTAATCAAGACTGGTAAGGGGGCAGTTGTGGAAGACGTTGACGGGAATAAGTATATTGATATGAACGCTGGACTAGCCGTTATGGCGCTGGGCCATAACCACCCGAACGTAGTAGAAGCTATTAAAAAGCAGGCAGAAAAACTACAGCACTATTCACTCACAGACTTTTACTATGAAGAAGCAGTAACGGCTGCGGAGAAGCTCCTATCCATATCTCCAATAAAAGACGGTAGGGTATTCTATACTAACAGCGGTGCAGAAAGCATAGAAGGGGCGCTAAAAATTTCAAGGTATTATCATGAAGGGAAGAGACAATACATTATGGCCTTTCTTGGAGCATTTCATGGAAGAACCATGGGATCCCTTTCACTTACCGCGAGCAAATCCCACTATAGGGAACATTATTCCCCTTTAATCCCAGGAGTAATACACGTACCATATCCTTATCCATATAGGTGCCCATTTAAGGCAGAAGAACCAAAAGAATGTGGAGAGGCAGTATTAGGATTTATAGAGGACTGGATATTCCAAAAGCTGGTAGAGCCTAGTGAAGTGTCTTCCATCTTCTTCGAACCGATTCAAGGTGAAGGGGGCTATATCGTACCTCCAGACAACTTCATACCAGGATTGAGAAGGATTGCAGATAAGAACGGTATACTTCTTGTGGATGATGAAGTTCAATCAGGGACTGCAAGGACTGGAAAATGGTATGCCATAGAGCATTGGGGAGTAGTGCCAGATATGATAGCAATGGCGAAGGCCATAGGAGGTGGGCTACCGTTAGGGGCTATAGTTGGCAAGAGTGAGGTCATGAATCCCATGAAGAAGGGTAGCCATGCCAACACCTTTGGAGGAAATCCAATAGCGCTAGCGGCAATGAAGGCCGTTATAGAAACTATAGAAAATGAAAAAATACTAGCCAGGGTAACAAGGCTTGGAGAAATGGTAATGAAATATTTTAATGAATTAAAGGAAGAGCTAGAGATAATTGGCGATGTTAGAGGAAAGGGTCTAATGATAGGGGTCGAGCTTGTGAGAAATAGAAAGACAAAGGAGCCTGCAGTTAAAGAAATTGGAAGGATACTAAACAAATCTTTTAAGCGTGGCGTGCTAGTTATAGGAGCAGGTGTTTCCTCGATAAGGATAGCGCCGCCGCTAGTAATTGAAGAAGACCTTCTAGCAAAAGCTATAGAGATAATTGGGGAGATACTAAAGGAGGAGAACAAAGAAATAAAAAAGTGAATAGCCTTGGAGGAAAAAGAAATTGAAAAAAACATTTTATTTCTTTTATCAGAGCATGAATCCCTTACATTTGAAGAGATTAAAGCAAAGATGGGTTGGGAAGGCGATTTAAGGCCACTAAGAAAGGCCCTTTCACACCTAATCAGAGAAGACCTAGTAGAAAGGGTTCCTGATTATGAAAGAAAAAGGATGACGTTTAGAAAAAGGGGCTAATTAATGGGGAAGAATGATAAAGGAATAAGGGTGGTTGGGCTCTTTTCTACGCTACTCACATTAATTGCATCTGCTTTGAGCCTGGTGGCGTTTTTAAAGTTTAAATATACGTTTTACCTAATCATGTCATTTGTCTGGATCGCCCTTACCATAGTAAGTATTATAGTTGTTAGGGGGAAGAATGAAGTAGGCAGTAGATGAATACCTCCTCAAATACCCCCTTCTTTCAAGCCTCTTAAGCACCCTACCTGCGGACCTTGTAGATATACATAAAGCATCGCTAAACTCCCTCAATGTAATGTACCTTTTATTTAGGCTATAAAGCAATGCAGCTACTCTATCTATTTTCATCACAACCTTCATGGAGTTGCGCATACCTACACCAATGATATAAGACTTTTAAATAACGCCTGACAGTATGTAAAAGGAATATGGGGAAACAAAATGTCTGGCAGGAGCAAAATTTACACGAAATACAAGGCATTAATAGAAATGGTAAACCTCAGGCAGCTAGACGTTTATAGGATAAACAAGGAGGACGGTAAACCTAGTGAGATTATTAGGATAATGGATCCTTCTACAATGAAGGTAATTAATATAGACCTTAACGCCTACAGGGAATCTTTGAGCTATTCAGAATTTCTAAGGAAAATTAGGGAAGGACTGGAGAAGAATGGCATTCCAATAAATGATATGGTCTGGAACAATGCAATGAAGGCCGTGGAGGCAATGGACAAAGGAGCCTAACTTGCAGGCCTTAAGTCCTGTAAATAATAGCAGTAAGCATAAATTTTTCTCCAGAGAATACAACAAATGTGGGATTTAATGATAAATGATATCAGCAAGATAGGGAATAAAAGAGGAGAAGCGAACGCGTCAATACTGATCCTCCTATACGGAGATCCAATAAGAATGCTCATGGTAAGGAAGAACTGCTCTATATCAGGGAGGTTCTCATGCGATCTAGCCTTCCCAGGAGGTAGGATAAAGAAAAACGAGAACCCCATAGAAACGGCTTTAAGGGAAGCGTGGGAGGAGGTCTGGGTGTTCCCAAAATACGTAAAGCTTGTTGGCTTTCTGAATATACACGAAACGATCTCAAAACCTGTTATAAGGGTACTTCCAATAGTGGGCTTTCTAGAAGGACCTATAGATCCCATGCCTAGGGATCCGGAGATAGACCAAACTATATGGATCCCACTTAGCATGATAGGTCCTCCGAAAAACGTCTACCATCCAGTTAGAGGGTATGTGAAAGGCGTGTGCCTACCCGGCGGGCTGGTTGTTTGGGGGGTCTCTTATAGAATAATAGCAAGCCTTAAAAAAGCGCTGAACCAGCTTACCAATCAAGAAACTTACCAATCAAGAAAACGAGCCCTTGAAGTGTAAGGCCAAGCATAAGGCCTAGGCTACATTAATCTCTTCTTTAACCAGTTCGCATATCCTCCTTACTCCCTCCCTTAGCTTTTCAATGCTAGGATAGCTGAAGTTTATCCTCAAAGCATTTGAACCGCTTCCATCGGCAAAGAAGTTCCTGCCAGGGACGTATGCAACCCCCCTTTCTATAGCCTTCATTAGCATGCTAGTCGTATCTATGCTACCAGGTAGGTAGATGAAGGCGAAGAGGCCACCTTTTGGTTTATAGTACTCCGAGCCTTTAGGTAAGTAGCTTTCTAAGGCATCCACTAAAGCATCTCTCTTGGTCCTATAGACCTTTCTAGCATTCTCTATAGTTTCTTCAACAACGCCTTCCCTTAATGCATACATCGCTATATATTGGGCTAGTGTTGAGGTATGTAGGTCCACTATCTGCTTTGCAAGCTCAACAGACCTTGTGACTTTACTTGGTGCTATGAGATAACCAAGCCTAAGTCCCGGAGACAATATCTTGCTGAAAGTACCTAGATACACTACCCTGCCCTCAGTATCAAGCGTCTTCAAGCTAGCAAACCTCTCCTCTGTGTCAAAAACGAAGTAACTATATGGATCATCCTCAACAATGAGCAGATCGTATTTGTTCGCAACATCTATCAGCCGCCTCCTCCTTTCATCGCTCATTATTACACCAGTAGGGTTGTGCGCCGTGGGAACCGTATAGATGAGCTTGATCTTCTTCCCTGCGTCTATAGCCTTCTTAATTTCATCTTCTATTGTTTCTACCTTCATCCCTCCTTCATCTATGGGTATTGAAATAAAGTTTGCCCCGAAGAACTTGAATGTATTCAATGCAGCAAGGTAAGTTGGTGCCTCTATAATTATGCTGTCGCCAGGATCTATCAATGAGAGACCTAAGAGAAAGAGTGCCTCTTGACTCCCTGTCGTTATTGTAATAACATCATCTTCATTTACCTTAACCCCCTTTGAGGTAACAAATTTAAATACCTCTTCCCTGAAGTGGGAAACACCTAAGGTTGGCGAGTATTGCAAACTTTTATCGCCAAACTCTTCTATAACCTTCCTTGAGATGCTTGCCAGCTTCTCTTTTGGAAAGACCTCAGGACCAGGCAAGCCTCCTGCGAGGCTTATTATATCTTTTCCCTCAGTGAGAGATAGTATCTCCCTAATTTCAGAAGGCTTTAAGCTCCTAGCCCTAGAGGATATCCTGGAATAATAATCAACCATACTTTCCACCATAGCTAATGGTTTTTGAAAAATTTAAATCTTTTAACGTTTTAGCAGATTTTAATATAATACAGATTTAAATGAACACATAGTGGGATACAGTAGAAAGATGGGTTTTTGACTAATACATGCAAAGAGGGCACAACTATTATAAACCCATCTTTATATAAAAATAGTGGGCCGCCGTAGCTCAACGGTAGAGCGCTGGCCTCGTAAGCCAGTGGTTGCGGGTTCGAATCCCGCCGGCGGCTCCATATGAATATATAGTTTTTTGCCAATTACCAAAGCTATGGTGGAGAGATGATGGCAACAAAGATGCTGTTCCAGCTTGATTCGTACATGAAAGAGTTTGAGGCAAAACTAGTTAAGGTGGAAGGATTAAATGCCTATCTTGACCAAACAGCATTCCATCCAGGACCCTTTGGCGGGCTGGCCTCAGACACGGGGTACTTAGAGGTTAATGGAGAAAGGGTAAACGTGGTGGAGGCTAGGCTCGAGAACAACGATGAGATTGTGCACGTGCTTGAAAAAGAGATAAATGCTACCCCTGGCACAAAGGTAAAGGGATATATTGATTGGGATAAGAGGTACATGATGATGAAACTACACACCGCAAGCCATGTTCTCTCATCTGTTATGTACAACAAGTATGGTGCCAAGATTACTGGAGGGCACATAGACAGCAATGGAGCAAAAGATGATTTTGATCTATCCAAAGTGAAGGACTGGAGAACAGCCCTTAAGGATGGCGTTAACGAATCTAACAAGCTAATAAGTAGCTGTGCTGAAGTTAAGGTTTATTATTTACCAAGGGAAGAGGCGATAAGGATACCTGGAATAGTGAAGCTTGCAGAGAAATTTCCGCCAAACGTGGACAAGTTTAGAATCGTGGAAATAGTGGGCATAGATATACAAGCAGATGGAGGCCCTCACGTTAAAAACACCTGCGAAATAGGCAAAATAAATATAATAAACCTAGAAAACAGAGGAAAGAACAAGAAGAGGATATACTATACTGTAAAGGGTTAAGGCATGCTAAGCATTGGAGATGAAAAGGAGAGAAAATGGGCAAAGTCGCTAATAGATGAGTGCATAAAAAGCTATGGCACTAATGGAAGCTATGCATCACTACATTACATTCCATCATGCCTGAAGCTCTTGAAAGACCTCGTTAAAAGGAATGTAAGTAAGGAAAGCATAGCAAACTTCTTAATAAGTATGAAAAGGCTATCAATAAATCTCTTCAATGAATTCACAAGCAGGTATAACGTAGAGCTTTTGCTTCCAAGAAATGTAAACCCCATAAAGGACATTAAGGTCTATGTATGGCCATCAATACTAATGAATAGGAAGACCCCTTATTACTCATTAACTTTCTACAACTGGTTTTCCTTTTCATTCAAGCCTGGAGACGGGAAGAGTGAGCTAGAACCAATAACTTTCCTCTTTCGCAAAGTAAATAACAAATATGAGTTGCTTACCGCATACGCAAGGGTTCATTACGACCTGTGCGAGTATGATTTAAGAGAAAGGGACGAAGTAAAGATACTCTTTGCAAAATACGGCCATACCCCAGACATCATGGATATCAACTACGTAAGGGTTAGGTGCCCAAAGTTCAAGCATAACCCAAAAAAGACTGGAAGAAAGTATTGGGATAGGATATGGCTTTCTGCCGGAAGTATCATAACAAGGATCGGCGGGGTAAATAAATTTAAACTGAAAAGTTCAGGTAACCATATAAGGATAAGCTTTTTAGGGTGCCTGCCAAAGACCACTAACAACCCATTTAAGAGCCCCATATACCCCCTAGAGTTCTTCTAGAAAAGATAAAAAACTTCCCTTCCCTTATTATAAATGCGATGAAGAGGCTCGAAAGGGTTGAAAAAAGATGAAGAGCCCGCGCAGGTCTGAGCTGTGGTAAAATTTTTATTCTAAACTAGCAAAAAGATAAATTGTTAGGCTATTTTGCTAGGTGCTTTACAATGAAAGGACAGACAAAGAGAATAATGCTGGGAATAAAGGGGCTCGACGAACTTTTCAAAGGGATATACAAGGGTTCAATAATCCTCCTCGCCGGCAACCCTGGAACTGGGAAGACAACGATGGCAGCGAAGTTCATATATGAAGGGGC
>WAJZ01000033.1 GCA_015523575.1 Candidatus Hestiella acidicharens
GGACATAATAGTAAGGCCAGAAGCGGAGGTTCCCGGGCTTAACAGGGAGTTCGGTTACTACATGGGGATTGGCATTCCCCTTTTCAGCATAGGGGGAGGATACCTAAGATCTTCAATATACCAGATCTTAATAAACTTTCATGCAAGGAGAGGGTATTACATTGCAGAAACGCCTATAATAAGCAGCTCTTCCCTATTTGAGCTCTCTGGTCACCTAGGATTTTACAAACAAAACATGTATCTCTTCCAGGTTGAGAACAGAGGATATGCAATAAAGCCCATGAACTGTCCCTTTCACTTAATGATATTCCTTAATGAGCTTGGGAAATATAGAAGTAGGTTACCCCTCCCATTCAAGATCTTCGAGCTCGGAAGGGTTCACAGGCTCGAGCCTAGCGGTAGCGTCTACGGCTTATTAAGGGCAAGATCTTTCACGCAGGACGACGCCCATATAATAACCCCCGGAGAAAATGCTGTAGATGTAGTAAAAGAAGTATTTGATGAGATGTTAACGCTTTACTCAAAGGTTTTCGGGCTAGAGGTCTCCTCCGGCAGCGTGAGGCTGAGGCTTAGCTTCTCTGAGAGGGATAAAATAGGGGAGGAATTTATGGGTGATAGCAAAGAATGGGAAAGGGCGGAAGGGTTCTTAGAAAGGGCCGCAAATGAAATAAAGGAAAGGTATGGGATTAGCTATACAAAGGCTGTGGGGGAAGCGGCATTTTATGGGCCTAAGATAGACGTGCTGATGAAAATTGGGGAAAAAGAATGGCAACTAGGAACAATACAGTTCGACTTCAACCTTGCAAGGAAGTTCAAAATATATGACCTTGTTAGAGAGGTTTTTGGGGGTATAGATGTTTACATAATACACAGGGCCCTTCTAGGTTCAATAGAGAGGTTTTTGGGGGTATACCTAGAAAGCTTTAGGGGTAGGCTCCCCTTTTCCATAGCACCCCTTCAGTTTGCAGTTTTGGCCATAAAGGCTGGTGATGAAAGCGACAAAAAGGTTGAAGATGTTGCCAAGCACCTGCATGAAGAATTAATAAACCTTGGGTTCAGGTCTGCATATAGAGAAACGAGCAGAACAAGCATTTCAGGGGATGTGAGGCTCATAGAGAGCAGGGTAAAGCCCCCTGTTATAATATATGTTGGTAAGAGAGAAGTGGAGAAAGGCAAGCTTACTGCATCTATCTACAAAGGGGGGAAGAGGGTTCAGAAGCTCTATGATCCAAAAGACGTTGAAGCACTACCTGAGGAATTGGAAAAAGAAGTTCTTGAGGTATCAGGCACCGTGCCAAGGATTCCTGGGGATTTGAGCCATTTAATTTGAAAACTATTCAATAAAACCTCCATATTATGGCATAAAAAGCAATATCGTTCTTCTAAAAAGTAAAGCCTTTACGTTACTAGAGAAACCCTTGGCATGATTCCATTTGGTGGATAAGCCCTTTCCCGGATCCAATATAAATATATACTTGACCGGAAAAATATACTTGAAACTCCAAATATAAAATAATTCGGCTTAACGTAGCTCAGGCCTCCTTCTACGAAGGTTTGCTTGTAGTTCAGCATTACCTCTACAGAGCTTTTGTTTATTATTACTAAGCTATAGACCTTATTGCCGTTAAAATCTAAAATATGTGTGTTTTTGGCATGATCATCGTTATAAATGTATATTTCTCCATATTTATCATAAATGATATAGGCTGCTTTATCCTTATGAAACTTGCTACTTTTGGAAAGACCAGCAGCAGTTATACCAAAATAGTTGGAAATATTACCGTAAAACTCTATCACTGCCGGAAACCTAGACATGAAGCTTGAAGGACTCGAGGAACCCAAGGAGCGTATATATATGCCATACCAAGCTTCTGATAACCACCTGGATGAGATCTTGGTATATCTGGGAGTAAATTCATGCTTCGTTCCTGAAACCATCCTCCACCCTGGAGGTAAAGAAGTTAGATTAACCCAGCTTTGATAATAATTAAAGACGTACCTTCCATTATCGTATTTTCCATAGTGTCCTAAATAACATATAGTGGGCGAAATGCCTGTATAGGGATAATAGGTCGAAACTACGCTACTCTTTGCAACAAACATGCCAATCTTTACCTTTTCCTTTGCCTGCAAGCCGTTTTTGAGCTTCACCCAAAATATTGCATAGCTTGACGTGTAGTTTTCCAGCCAACTGTAGAGGAGCTTGCCGTTGCTTATATTATAAAAGAATATGTTCGTCCAGTTTTCCTTTATGGTATCTTGCGCCAAAGAAGCATCTATCCATGATATAGACACATTTATCATCTGCTGGAAGGGCTTTGGCGTTGGGTCATCCTGCGTATTATAGATTTCAAGCGTTATGTTTTTTCCTGTTGAAGACGAATAGTAGGGCCATGCTAAGGAATAAGACGCTTGAAAACCGCTCTTTAAAACGACCTCGACCATAATAGGGGTTCCTGGCGGAGGGGGGTTAATGAGCAGGCTACCATACTTTATTAATCCTACTCCCTTGGGTTGTATAGTTATGTTTCTTGAGAGAGATCCTCCAACTATTTTAAGGCTATTTAAAAGGTTTATCACATAAACTCCCTCTACCTCTATCGGCAAAGAACCAAGGTTTTCAACGTAAGCATAAATATAGGAGTGGTCGCCTTTCATAGAAACGTTTGCAACCAAGACTTCTGCCTGCGTTAAAGTAGAAGGGTTAATCCTCTTCGGCATTTTCCCTACAAAACCGCTCATCCATGTATATATAAGGAGAGAAGAAGATATCGCTATAATTATGAGCATAATAACAGCTACTATATTAGATATACCCCTCCTTTTAATCCTTGCCTTTGACCTCTGCAAAGACCTTCCCATAGTAAAGTATTTTTAGCCTCTATAAATATTGTTAGAGGAGGTAATAAATGGGGATTCCGATTACCTAAAACCCTTTTTAACCTAATAAGCTTGTATTACTAACACAGAAAAGTGGGGTAGCCTCATGCAAGAAGAAGCAACTATACTACAAGAATACGACGTTATAGGCTACCCCAGGGTATCCATTAAAATATACGAAGATAAGGAAAGGAGGAGGTTTTATAATGTAATGGAACCACAGCCGGGCGAGCTTTCTACGTGGGCCTACAAAGAAATACTGAAGCAAGTAACCTACGACCTGGACCTCTCAAAAAGCATAAGTAGTAAAAAAAGCTTGGAAGAGGGAATAGAGGTAGTCGTTCCAATAGCAAAAAAGCTTATATTGAAAAGGCTCAGGACCAGGCTCTTCTTCAGAAGGAATGGAAAGGCAAAGTATGATGAGAAGAAAATAGAGGAGGAAGCGCTAATAGCAGCATATTACGTCTCTAGAGACCTCGTAGGCTATGGTAAGTTCGAGCCGTTAATGAAAGATCCCTATATAGAAGACATATCATGTAATGGACTCCACATACCAGTCTTCGTTTACCACACAAAATACGAATGGCTAACGACAAACGTCGTGATAAATGATGAAGAGGAGCTGAACTCAATAGTTTCTAAGCTGGGAGTAAAAAGCAGTAGGGAGGCATCCATAGCAAACCCAATAGTAGAGGGGGTCTTAAGGCCTGAAGGTTTTAGGGTAAACCTGGTTTTAGATACCGTCTCTAGGCTGGGCCACAGCTTTACGATAAGGAAGTTTAGAGCGGAACCCTTCACGCTAATAGAACTTATAAGGTCTAGAACCCTAGACCCCTTAGTTGCATCCTTGCTTTGGCTCGCTGTTGAGAACAAACAGGGAATAATTATCTATGGCCCTACCGGAAGTGGAAAAACAACGCTGTTAAACGCCACCACAATGCTATTGCCAACGGAATATAAGATAGTTACCGCTGAAGATACGCCGGAAATTTACCTACCCTTTCACGAGAATTGGGGTGCAATGATGACTAGAACCTCCACTGACCCAAAAGTCCAAAATGTGACGCTTCAATCGCAGGTAGAGGCCGCGCTGAGGCAGAGGCCAGACGTTATAATAGTTGGCGAAATAAGATCCAGGGAAGCGTTTGCTTTCTTCCAAGCCCTAGCAACTGGTCATGGAGGGCTTACTACAATACACGCAGAATCTGCTGATGTGTTAATAAAGAGGCTCGTTTCACCTCCAATGAACGTGCCGGCAAGCCTCATAGCAGCCTCAAGGCTTTTCGTAAACATATTGAGGATAGAAGAAGGGGGGAATGTATATAGGAAGGTCATGAGGATTGATGAATCCTGGGGCTATGATATTACTACAAATAGCGTTATACTAAAGGAAAAGGTGCTTTGGGATAGGAAGAGGGACCTATGGTACATGATAGGTAAGGATAGCTACTTGTTAAGATCGGTAGCTCAACTCAACTTAATTACCTATGAGGAAGTCTTTGTTGATTTGGAAAGAAGGGCAACGGTGCTGAAATGGCTTGCGGATATAAATGCTGATAGTATTTTGCTAAACGAGGCCCTCAGGTTATATAGGAGAGATCCGGTAGGGCTTTATAAGAAAGCTGTTTCTGCATCAGGCAAATATAATATAGAGATGAGGGATGCCCCTTGAGAGACTTCTTTAAGGTATTCAGAGAAAAACTGAAGTCTCTGAAAAATAAGGAAGCCTACAAAATCCTCCTCGCCTACATGACAGTTATAGCAAGCTATGCAAGTCCATGCAACATAATAAACAAGTTAAATGCTAACATAGGGTATATAATTATTGGCTCAGGCATCAGCAAGAGCCTTACAAGCTATTGTAGGAAGTCCCTTACAATCTATATATCATTGCCGATCCTCTTGTGGATGTTTGGTTACATCTACCTCGGATTTAAGGCAAGCTTAGGCATTAATGAAAGGATCCTCCTCTCATCGGTATTCGCCCTTATAGGCTACTTTATCTCTATATTCGTAAGCTATGTAATACCAGTTTTCAGGTATTCTTCTAGGAAGGACATACTAGAAGCAAAGTTTCACATATTTGCCTCTTCCCTAACTTCCTTCCTGGCTGGAGGGGGAGGGCTTGCCTCCTCGCTAAAGATGTTTTCGGAAAAATATGCAAGCGAGCTTAAGGAGTTCAGCGTTGAAATGGATTATATAAAGACTATGAGTGATCTGAACGTAGACCCTGTGACTATACTCTACGAGCTTTCAAAGATAACCCCTTCCCCTAGCTTAAAGATACTTAGCCAATCCCTAGCAAGGGGAGAAAGGGTTGGGACAGACCTAGTCAGGATAGCGCAAGACTCTATAGATACTTACCTGAACTTCTACTACTCGCTTGTGGAAAAGATATCAACAAGCATTGGAACCCTCCTTGAATCGTTTCTAGTAGTAAGTGTAATAGGCCCGGTTTTGGTAGGGGTTATGGGTATGCTCTTCGGGGTAGTTCCCGTTACTAAGCTCAGCTTCTCCTCGCTTGTGTTAATGGTCAACTTCCTGCTGATACCTATTGTTTCGTTAATAACTGCGGTGCTAGCAGATAATCAAGCAAGCAAATTAAAGCTGTAGGTGAGAATAGTGACAAGGAGAATAGGTCCGCCGAGAGCATTAAAGTATGTTGCAATTAGCCCTGCGTCTGGAATAGCCTCCCTCTTCATATTTTATGTGCTCTTTTCAAAGATGTTCCCAAGGCAGTTTCCTGTGCTTATAAAATATTCAGGCCTACCAGTTCCTGGGAACTTCATCACAATAATTTACATAGACTTATTCATAGTATTTTTGTTGGCACCAATATCCATCTATGCAAGAAAATACATAGAATACATGCAGAAGCTCAAGGAGCAGGCAAGAAGCTTCCTCCAGGTCTACCCAAGCGTAGCAGCTTCAATGACTTCAGTTTCTCAAGCAATATTTGCGTCCCTAGACTTGGTCGAGGAACCGCTTAAGGATTACCTTGAGGCCTTTGCCTACCTCTATAATATGACTGGAGACCTAGAAGGATCTTTTCTAAAGATATTTTCAAAGACACCAAAAAGCGTGAGGCTCTTGCTTACCTCTATATTGACTACGGCTAGGAGTGGGGGCAGGTCAGAAGACGTTTTGAGCGTAACGAGCAAATATGCCTCGGAGCTTCAAAGGATGGATTTTTACCTAAGGAATAGGTTGCAACCATATTCTACGGTTATATTCTTAGGGGCAGCAGTCTTCGGCTTCTCAGTTGGTATGACTTCTGTGATGCTTGAAATACTAAGAAGGACCCCTTCTTTTGGCCTGTCCAAGGTTACAATGTATACAATAAACGTGCACGGAATTATAGGCATCTTTTTTTATTCGCTCCTAATACTTTCAGCATCCTCATCTTATATAATAGCGAAGGTTATCTATGACCATGCACTAAAGGCCAGCGAGTACTTCATTTATTTAACGCTAATAGGAACCTTAACAATGATGATAGCATTAGCCACAGGACCAAGGTTTATACATTAGTAACATAAAGCATTTCGCAAAAGAGTTTAAAGCAGACTTATTAAGAAGGCCTTGAACCAAGCTATGCCCATCTAAGTAATGAATAAACGAGTTTTGAAGCTACTAGAGCTAATACACCTAAGGATCTCAGCAAGGTGCTAAAGCGCTTAAAAGCAAATTAACCCTATAGACTAAAATAAGTTTGAGGAAGATGAAGAAAAGACTTGTAAGCGATATCGTTGCGGAGATAATGATGATACTAGTAGTGTTAGCTGTGGGTGTTATAGTGATAGCATATTTATCTTCATACAGCACCTCGTTTATAAACATAATCAACATAAAAAACAGCAAACAGCAACTAAACATAAAGCAATACATAATCCCCATGGGGGCTTATATACACAACAACACACTATACGTTATATTTAATACAGGTCCTTGGGGGGAAGAACTCTACAGCGTTTTCATAAACAATTCCCTTATAAATTCGTGTGAGGTTTCTTACAACAATAATGGATGGCACTCGTTACCCTATACACTACCGCAAAACACCATTGCCGTTATCAAATGCCAAAACGTTTCCTTGCCTTCTAGCGTAACAATATCTTACAGCGGAGGGGAGGTGGAGGTTGAAGCAAGTCCAACATAAGAGGTCACAGTCAGCCATCGTCGGAACGGTTATATTCATAATAGCCCTTTTTATCATAGCAGGTGTTATGCTGGCACTAATTAATGACAACCAAAGGCTATACATGACACAGAAGAGCTCTATTCAAACGCAGAGGATGGCAAGCCTCTTAGAAAAAAGCCTGCTTGCCTATTATAACTACAACGATACAACCCTTTACATAACGCTCCATAGTGGCCTCTTTCCCTATTCCTATTACATATCTGGCATATCAATAATATTAAGCAATGGAAGCTACTTGATATTTGATCAAAGCAACAATAACGGCAACCTAAACATAACAGTTAATGAAAATGGAATACAAGCATCTTATAATTCGCTACCTGTTGCAATGGTTCCAAACTCCTCAGCCCTAATAGAAATTAAAAACCTTAAAAGCGCACCTGTTGGTGTTTCAATAAGCGTTAAAAATGGGGAAGCTATTGCTGCGATCTCAGCAAAAAACATAGAGCAGCTAGCCTCTTCCCTTTTACCACAAATCATTGTGCCACCGACAAAGCTAGTTTATAACAAGAAGTTCAACGTCACCTTTCAGGCCGTGAGATTTATAGGCATTCCAGCAAACGTAAACTTTACTGGTTATTTTTCCTTTTCCTTTAATAATGTCACAAAGACTATTACCGGGTCTGATGAAAATATAAACGTATACAACAAGAGCACAGAAACTTATTACTACTATACCTATTACTACATTATTATAATAACAATACAGAACAATACATACAATTATACCTATACCAAAGTGTCGGGACTAAAGGTTACCTTTTATAACATATCCTCTGGTAGATATTATTATTACAACATATCATCAGCACCCGTTATAATAAATGGGCAAAGGGTTGGCATATGCATACCGTATCCACAAACAGGCCTCATCCTAGTCAATGAAAATACCTATGTTAACGTAACGTATATATGCAATGTTCCAAAGAGCTAGCCTTAAGGTATACTTTATTCCATATTTGTAAGTTTTCAAAGCCTCTTTCCCTCAACTTCATTTATAATTCTCAACAATCTTAGCCCCCCTCTCTAAGAGCTTTTCTCTTAGTTCCTTCGGTAGCTCCACAGATCTTCCGCTAGTCTCATCATAAAACACAGTAACGATTTTGCAAACTGCTGAAAGCCCCTCTAGCGTTTCATTATATATTTCGTAAAAGTACCTTATGCTTCTCTTCCCTAGTTGAATTTCAGTTATTGTAACACGATAAGCGTCTCCAGGCCTCAAGATGCTTTTATAGTCACACTCTGCGTGTACCCTTGGCATCAGGATCCTTTTCCCACCATTTTCTTTATGCGTATATCCTAGAGACGCGAAAAAGTCTTCCTCGGCCCTCTCGCAGGCCCTAAAGAAGTTAGAAAAATGCATCATTATTGCGGCATCTGTTTCGCTCCAATAAACCCTGTAGACTGCTGAAAATATACCCATCCAGCGCACCCCCAGCAAGAGTAGAAGCAAAGGATTTAAAGCAAATACAATAAACTAATAATTAATAACTCAAAAAAAGTAGTATGGTGAAAAGAAATGGCAGTTTCGCCTGAGCCAGCAAGGAGGTTCGTATCAAAGCTAAACTCTATGCTAGATAGGCTTGTCACTGTTAGGCTTCTTAATGGAAGGAACTACTTTGGGAAGCTCTCTGGGTATGATCCTTCAACTTATACCTTAATGCTAGAAAACGCCAAGGACGACCAAGGGAATTCCTGGCCCCTTGCAATAATATTTGGTAACAACATAAGCGAGCTTCTAATAGGCGAAGGGGAAATATTTAACGCGAAGGAGTTTTCAGAATTCTTAATGAGGTTTGGAAACATAGAGAGACACCTGATAAGGGTCTATGATGATATAAACGTTGTAGAGATAGGCAGAAACATAAAGGCATCAAAAGATGGCGTGCAAGGTTCCGGGCCCCTTGCCCAAAAAATCTACAGCATATACAGAGAATACCTGAGGACGAAAGGGGTCAGGCAATAGAATCATATAATAGAAAGGTGCCCGCAATACATGTTTGCTATAAAAGAGTTTGAGCTAGCCGGTAGGATAGGTGTTATAAAGGTAAAGGGCAAAAGCATTGAGACGCCTGCGTTCTTCCCGGTAATAGATGTATCAAGGCAGGAGCTTTCTGCAGGAGAAATAAAGGAAATAGGCTATGAGCAGATCATAACGAGCGCCTACTTGACTTATAAAAGGCTAGGCGAGAAGCTAATAAAAGATGGGATACATAATACCCTTGGCTTTGATGGAATGGTTATGACGGATTCAGGCGCCTACCAAATCCTCAGGTATGGAAGAATAGACATCGAGCAAGACACAATAATAAACCTAGAGAAGGCCATTGGAAGCGATATAGCAGTTATACTCGATAAGCCTACTGGGGACGTCAACAGGGAAGAGGCAGAGGCAAGCGTGGAAGAAACACTTAGAAATGCAAGGGAGGCGCTAAGGCTTATAGATGACAAAACCTTGTGGGTCCTCCCAATACAGGGAGGCAAATACCTCGATTTAGTCAAGAGAAGCTCAGAGGAGTCGTCGAAGCTAGGATTTGGTATGTTTGCAGTTGGCAGTCCAACTGTTTTTCTCGAAAGGTATAATTATAAAACCATAATAGATATAGTTGCGACTGCAAAAAAATATCTCCCCCCAGAAAAACCTGTACACCTCTTCGGTGCAGGCCATCCTTTAATAATACCCTTTGCCGTCTCCCTAGGGGTAGATACATTTGACTCTGCTTCTTATGTGCTTTATGCAAGGGATAACAGATACATGACAGAGTATGGGATAGAGAGGCTAGAAAATATGGAATACTTCCCTTGCAACTGCCCTGTTTGCTCCAAGCATACCCCAAAGGAACTGAAGGAAATGAACAAGAGGGAAAGGGTTAAGTTGCTTTCTATGCACAACCTCTACATCATTAAGAAATCCATTAACAGAACAAAGCAAGCTATAAAGGAAGGAAGGCTATGGGAGCTTCTTGTTGAGATATCTAGGCAGAGGCCTGAAGCCTATGAGGCCCTTAGAACCCTTACAAAATACATAGGCCTTTTAAGCAAATATAACCCTCGCTACAAGGGAAAGCCAAGGGGTCTACGCTTCTTTAGTATAGAAAACTCTTGGAATCCAAGGATAATAGAGTACAAAAAATGGGTGTTGACAAGATACGAGCCTGAGAGCCGGTTAATATTGCTAAAACCACTCCCAAAGAGTAGATATTGTGTTGAGGAAAAAGGCATCGATATTATCTACTATGCACCGTATCTAGGCCTAATACCACGCGAGGTCTGTGGCCTCTACCCAACAGTTCAGTTCCACTATTACGAGCCAGCCCAAGAACAAGTAAAAATGGAAATGATAAATGCCATTAGAGCCTTCGTTTCAAGAATGAAGGGATTAAATCGTAATGTAGAAATAACAATCCCTAAAAATACCTATTATGCGAAAGATCTAGTAAAGGAAGCCGAGAGGCTTAGGATAAAGTATTACATATAGATGTTAGATGGGCCAGTCTTGGGCCTTTCTGACTGAAGCATCCTTACTATTTTGTCCATTTCCTCCTTCTGCTTTATGGCCAATTGCTCTAGCTCTGGGATCCTAGCCTCCATTTCAAGTAAATCCTTCAATACGACCTTTACCCCTACAAAGGATGCATCATAGTCAACCCCCTCTACTATAGAATAGGGTAGGATCATGATGGTAGGTACATTAAGCCTCTCCAAGTAGATGTAAAGTAATGCTAATGGACCTACAACACCCAAACCCTTTTCCATCCTTGGAGCCTTTAGCATGGGGCCTTTATATGACTTGTTAGAAAGCCACCTATAGCTATACTCCTCCTTATCAGACATGAAGTCCCTGCTTAGCCCTCCAATTAACACAGCGTATTTAAACCCTGCGTCCTTCACAAATGAGGAAATTTTGCTTGCATATGAGTTCTGCTCTGTAACCTCTGGAATCGCCCTATTTACCAAAACGGAGGCACTTCCGCTACTGTAGAGTTCAAAGGGAAGTCCAATTCCATCTTCTTCAACAAGTATAACCGGAGGCATCCTCCTCGTCATTACGTAGCCTACCTTTTTCATCTCTAGTGCCAACGAGATGTATTTAGGAACCATATAGCCAACCCTTCCAAAGCCAGGAAAGCCTGTTACAAAAACGCTACCGCTAAACTTTTCCTTATCCAC
>WAJZ01000034.1 GCA_015523575.1 Candidatus Hestiella acidicharens
GTGTATGGCATGTTTTCGCACCTCACCTTTCTGTATGATCCTAGAATAAGGGATTAGAAAGGCTATAGAATTTTTTCTCATGTCAGGACTAACTGCTCTAAAGGATTTTTCTTTGCCGATTTTACAAGCTATGTTTACATAGCTACTTAAACTTCAAAAAGGTAAATCCAAAAGTACTTTCCAGACATTTATTTGAAAGTTTATACCGGAGACTCACACAGAAAGAAAAGATACTTTGCTTTTTTCTACTATCAAAAATTATCTCTCATATTATTATAACAACGTATAAAATACTGAGATGTTTAAAGTCAATGAGGGTATGATTAGCTCTAATAAAATAGTAGTAAACACTAATTATAGAGGGCATATGATGGAAAAATCTAAACCAAAGTGGTATAAAGTACCATTCATAAAGTTAGGAGAGATATCAAGAGATACTCTGGAAAGATGGTATAGTCTTTGGGGTGCATTATTGCTTCTAATAATAATATGGTTATCTCTTGGAATTTATGATAATTGGGATAAAGACTCCGCAGATATAGCTTTTATTGTTATAAAAGGAGCCGTCGAGCTCGCTATCTTCTATATAGGCATAAAAATTGTCTTAGGTCTCAATTCTGTAGTCGCTAGTATAGGGGAGTCTTTTAAGCATATTTTCTTAAAAAGGGAGTTCTTTGGTACTCTATCTAGAACTGAGATGTTACATATTGCAAAAGACATTCATAAACAAGATCAGACCATACTATTCTTAGATAAGAAAGATGATGCTGATGCACTAAAGAATACAATTAATACATGGAAAGAAGAGGACTCATCGAAGAGAGAAAAGTATATTGTATTGGAATCATGGAGTAATGAGACACTATATGCTAGCGAACAACTAATCATACATCGAAAGTTTAAAATTAAGATGATGGAAGATGGAAAATTTAAGTCTTTATATAAGTATATGCCTTTTGATGAGGATGTGAAAGAGATAACCGAAGAAAATAAGGATGAAAAATATTATGTTAATATTCCTGGTGATCGGTGGTCGGAAAAGGCCTTCCAATACCACTTACTTGGAAATAGTATTGGAGAATTAGCTTGTGAGGTAAGTACCGAAAAATCCGATAAAGATCAACGTCTTTGGGTAGTCTTCGCATTTGAGACCGAGGAACTTAAAAAAGACCAAGAATTTACATTTGAATTCTCCATAAGCGATAAGATAACCCTCACGAATAAAGAACGGAGTAGTAGTTATTTTAATTATAGTTTTGCCAGAGAGAAACATGCAATCAGACATATCGCTTTTCAGATAGAGACATATAATGATATGACAAATCCATGCATAAGACTCGAACCAAGGATGTATAAGGATTGTAAACTCATGGTGAATAATAACAACTGTTGTGAATCTTTATTTTATAAGAAATGGGAATGGACTATACGTAATCTTAAAGATGAACCAAAAGAAATCAGTTATAAATTAATTAGCCCAGGTCGTAATTTAAGCCAATGTGGTGCTTGACGTAATAAGATATTTACGCTACAATCCGGAATAAATTCAATTCTAAAGGGGTACAATTTATGCAAATAATTACTACAAACATTGAGGAGCATGGCGGAGACCTTTGGTAACTGCCAACTCAATCAAGCAAGCGTTAAAATTAGTTCTGATTTATTAGAATTAATTTTAATCCTTACCCTCTCCTTTTGAGAATGCTAAACCTTTTTTTTAAGTGTTGTCAATGCTTGACTTAAGCATATAAAATACATTATCATATTTTCTCTAAAGCCCCAATAACCCTACCGATTACACTTAACTCGTCTGCATGAATAGTGACTGTCTCAAAATCCTTATTGTCAGACTTCAAATCTATACCTCCTGCAGGATTTATCCCTATACGTTTTACAAAAACACCACCTGGTGTATTTACCACAAATATACTTCCATCAACAGGTTCAGTCTTTTTACGATTAACAAGGATGATAGAGCCTTCTGCTAATGTATCCTCCATAGAATTACCTATAACTCTTATTGCTTCAATTTCATCAGTTCTTTGGATACCCAACATATCTCTATAGATAGGATCAATAGTAAGATATGTGTAGTCATCACTCTCCTCATTAAATGCTCCACCACCTGCACCAGCTTTTATACTGTCTGGCATCTTTATTCTACAATATTCTTCATATTCATCTTTAAGCATCCCTATATTTTGTCCAAATAGCACCCAATTCATATTAATTTTTTTTATTGCACAAAATTCTGCTATTTTTTCGTAGGGGATACTGTTGCGTGCTTTTGCATTAGAAAATTGTGTAGAAGACATATCAAGAGCTTTTGCGATATCTTTGGCATAAGGTCTCTCGTTTGTCTCTTTTTCCAAGACTAAAGAAATTCTATCCATTATCTGATTAAAATTCATTTTGTGTATCCTTTATAGCTCCTGCTATTATTTATCTAATGAATTGTAACAGAATAATAAGAATTATAAAAATCATTACACAAAATGTGTATATTGACCTATTGAGAAAGACGCTTTGGTTCCATTCCTATCGAACTGATAAAGTTATTTATCTCCTCTTTATTTTCAAGCGTGTTGGTATAAAAATCCATAAGTAGATCTAGAGCTTCCTTTTCATCATTTGAAACACTATCCAGTTTTTTCATATCTCCCATTTTTGCAGCCACTTTCATTGCCTTAATGGTTAAAAGCTTTATTCCAAAGATATCTCTTTCTGCCCCTATTATTTCTGCTCCATAGGCATTCTTTAAATATGCCAACTCTGTTTCTATATTTTCGATACCAAAAACATTTTTTGATTGTTTTTTAATTAGAGCGGTTGTCTGTGATTTTGGATTTCCCCCATCCACACAATCTTCAGTAATATCTATACTTATTTTAGAAAGTATGTCTTGCCATCCGAGCATCTCTTCAAGGAGTGTTTCTAAACCTTCCATTTTGGCATGATTGTCATATTTATTCTCATGTTGTTCTTTTTCTAGTTCAATAGATTCTCTTTGAAATGCCGCGAATCGATTATTTAGCTGATGTGTTACTCCATTTATAAAAAGCTTTCCCGTAATTAAATATGGGCACAGAGAACATCTATTTTCTCTTCCTTCTGGACACTTGACACTTGGACAAATACCATGAATCATGGGTCTCCATGTGCTTGGATGTTTATTTAACGCTATATCAATACCACTCTCACGTTTATTCCCTATATCATTTATTGAATCTTTTCTATAAAAAGATTTGAGTTTATTATTACTGAAAGCCTTTGTAAGGCTTTCTTCTCCTTGACTATATGCCTTTGCAAATTCTCCTTTAAGAAGCTGAGAAGTGCTTTGTTGTAAAGTACTGCTGTCTCCAAAATATATCTTATCAATGGCAGACCTTAAAGATTTTTCTTTCTCTTCTCTCGTCAAACGTATATAAATTCTTGTTAGTGTTTCCGAACTTCTATGCCCAGTAAGATCCATAACAGAATTTAATCCTAATCCTGCTTCTAAATATCGTGTTGCGCCTGTTACTCTTAGCGAATGTAAATCATATGCAATATTTATTTCTTTCATCTCTTGTATTTTTGCATTATTAAGTTCATCAATATTCTGAAAGAAAGGGGCACCATCTTTTCTCCAGGCAACAACGGGATAATCTTCATCTCCTCTCGATTTAGCTTCCTCTATCTTTTCAATTTGATATTGACAAAGGAGCCTTTTGTGATATTCATTATGTGTCTGCCTAGATATTGGTTTAAGTCCTTTAGGCGTAATCATCAAGGGGCTAACATCTTCCCATGGACTGTTATCATCATTTTGATATTTAACCTTTGGTAGATGCTTAAAATAACTCTTATGCCACTTTAAAAAAGGTACAAAAATCTGTAAGTCATCCCAAACACAAGGTATCTCTTGTAGGTATTCACGATTCACATTCTTATCTGTATTTACAACAATTAAATCAATTTTATTTTGACTATCGAGAATAAAAGAATTGTCACGACAAAGCCAGCGGATCTGTCCTCCTCTTAATGGAATAAAATACCCAAATAACATCATTAAAGGATATACCGGATAGACGTCATGCTTCCACCATGATATATCTGCTTTATCTCTACTCCACTTTGTTGAAGAGTTAGGTGGTCTATTCTTGATAATCTCAACAATATGAGAAACCATCTCTTTTGGCATGGCATCTCTGTGAGGTTCCCTTTTTGTTTTTCGTTTAAAAGCTGGGGTGTTTTTTTCTGAAAACTTAGAATAAA
>WAJZ01000035.1 GCA_015523575.1 Candidatus Hestiella acidicharens
AAAACTCTTTTTTATTAAACTTTAATAGGTGAGCTAAAAAGGATCGGGGGTAATTACATGCTAATCAAAGCAATGTACCAAAGCAGAGAATATACCTTGCTTCGCGTTAGCAAATCCCAATCAGCGCTTAGACTAAAGAGAGGTGCATTCATCGAGGGGTGGGCAGAATGAAAACGTATACGCTCTCAATTATAGGATCAATAGTATCTTTAGCTATAGGTGGGGTATTGCTTTATGGCCTCGTGCCAATAACGCTAACGTTTTTAACATATATCGCCGTTGCCATATTGGCTGTGGTTGCCTACTTTATAGAGAAAGGGTATGCAAAGGCCGTTAAGGTAGGCGCTATACTAGCAATAATATCAATAATAATTTCTGCTTCGTCTCCACCCCATGATAAAGCGTTGCTGATGTTCGGTAGCAATAAGATGATTACTATTCTAGACGTCTTAATGGTCTTAGGCTTCTACGCGTTCCCTGCGATCTACCTGTTCGCCTTTCTGATTAACGGCATTAAGAAAAGAAATGCCTCCATAAGGTATTAAATTCATACATTTCTACCTCACCCTTAAGAGCTTTGAGAGGAGTTTAGCTATAGCTTAGCGAGGAACCATTATCCTCCTAGGAGGACTCGCAGCGCTACTATCCTCCCAATACCAGGAACTATCTTTGTTTTTATTCTGCAAAGCATTTAAACTTGATTACCCTCAACCCTACCTTGTATACCTTAAAAGGTAAGGTTTTACAAGCAACAAAACTAAAGTTACTTTATCCAACCTCTATAATGCCTACTCCAGAAAGCAACTTAATAACATTAGTGAAGTCCTCCCATTTTACTTGCCTTTCACCATACTCAGCTACTATTAAAGAGTAGAGATCCTTTATGCTGCTATTCGATAGGAAGAAGAGCTCCCGAAGGTATGCGCTCATGCTGATCCCACCATCAACTATCCTTGCAAGGCTTAGGGCAACATCTAAGTCCTTCCTTGCCACGAAGTTCAAGCTACCTATCATCGGGTAGTTTGACTTTATTGTTTCTTCACCTTCCACCTTCCATTCTGAAGGTGGCTGAGAGCTTTCTATGCCAAACCTTTCTGCAAGCAACGATAGCGCAAGCTTAGCTGAAGCCATTTCACCTCGCGAGGCATGATCATAAACTATTTCCTTCAGCAGCTCCCTATAGTAAGACTTCACCTCCTCATTGATGCCTTCCAAGCTCGAGAGCTCATACAGCGATATGGAGGCTGAGGAAGAAGAAAGCTTTAGCATTTCCCTTGATATCCTGTCTACATCATCAAGGTCGCTGTGGTAAACCTTGTCTGGCCATTGGTTTAGCATAGCGGATGGTATGCCATAGGAAATGGAGACGTCGTGGTCACTACCACCCTCATATCCAACAAGGCTGAAACCACCGAAGTTCATTATTTTTGAAGCTGCAGTAAGGGAATAATAGAGCGATGCAGCAGACCTAGAGGGTATAGATACGCTACTCCCTACTAGCCTTAAAGGCCCATTTTCCCCGCCGGGCCTGCCGCCGACCATGTCCAAGTTGATGGTCTCAGTTACTAGCCCTGAGTACCTTTGAAGCACCACGGAGCTACCAGTATACTCTGGGAAGAGGAAGAACCTTATGGTCTTATCTGGAGACCTAAGCTCCCCTGACTCTATTAGCTCTGACAATACTAGGGCGCTCTCAACCGTTGAAATTGTACCGCTCCCATTATCGTTCGCCCCAGGGCTGGGGTGGCACATGTGTGCAATTACCGCTGGTCCTTTAGAGTTCCTATCCCCTATCCAAGCAACTATATATGGAAAACCTGGATCCTTCTTTAAATCTGAGTCCAAAAAGAGGGAAACCTCCTTCCCATCTATACCTTTTACTAAATAGTTTGGTATTGAGGCTGCTGGGATGTCGAACTTCGTTGCCTCTTCCCTGTTTATGAAGAGCGACTTGTAAGGAACCGCTTGAGGAGGCAAGTCATCTGAGTAGAGGAGCACAGCTAGGGCACCACTTTCCATTGCTAACCTATAGACTATGTATGGGTTCCCGCTTGAAACGACGACCTTACCTTTAGCCTTTTCATATTCTTCCCTCTTCTTCCAGTCGCCTATAAGGACTGCTTTTCCATTCACCTTGCCGTCGCTTGGAGGGCTGTGGGCAACTGGAAGCGTTGGGTGTGAGGTGCTGCTCAACTCCACTTGTCCAACCTTTACCCAAGTCCTCCTATGTATCCACCCTGTAGGCGCACCTATCCACTCTGGAACCGTAGAGCCTCCAAACTTCAGCACCTCCACCTCAAGGTTGTCCTTTGATAATTCTACAAGCTTTTCCTCCAAATACCTTGCTGCATCTATTATCTCAACGCTACCCTGTATCCTGTTAAACCAAGAAAAGTTAGACAGGAGCCTCATCTCCCTGTAGTCGCTTGTTTTCTTAAGAACCTTGCTAGAAACGCTACCGATCAATTCCATATGATTCAAATCCATCACCCAATTAAGAGTTGCACGTGAACAATTTACATTTTAGCTAATGCAGCCCTTAGTATTAATAGCCTTCCCCTCCACACAAAAAACTGTGGAGAACTATGGTACTAGAAGGAATCAGGAACGCTATCAACAAGTTCCTTAAAGGCGGGAGCACATACAAGAATGCGGTAAACGAGTTCATAAGGGATCTACAAAGGGAACTGATAAGGGCTGACGTGAACATAAAGGTAGTAAAGGAGCTAAGCGAGGAGCTGAGGAAGAGGGCACTAGAGGAAGAACCCCCTATAGGGATAGGCAGGAGGGATTGGTTCATTAAGGTTGTCTATGACTTGCTGACCTCATTGTTTGGCGGAGAATCACAACCAAATGTAGACCCAGCAAAGCTACCGTGGACAATACTCCTAGTAGGTGTACAAGGATCCGGGAAGACAACTACAGCAGGAAAGCTTGCCTACTACTACAGCAGGAGGGGCTATAAGGTAGGGTTAATCGCAGCGGACACCTACAGGCCAGGGGCATATGAACAGCTAAAGACGCTTTCCTTGATGAGCGGCGCAATGTTTTATGGAGAAGAGGGGAGTAAGAAGGCAGAGGAAATAGCATCAAAGGGCATTGCATACCTAAAGAAGATGGGCGTGAACATCATAATAGTAGATACCGCTGGAAGGCATGGCTATGGCAGCGAAATACAATTACTTGAAGAGATGAAGAGGATATCGCAGAAGGTAAAGCCAGATGATATAGTGCTGGTCTTGGACTCTTCTATAGGCCAAAAAGCCTACGACCTTTCAAAAAGGTTTCATGAAGCAACCCCGATAGGGTCGATAATCGTTACAAAGCTGGATGGTACAGCCAAAGGGGGTGGGGTGCTATCAGCAGTTTCAGCAACTGGGGCAAAGGTGAAGTTCATAGGAACTGGGGAGAAGATAGATGAGTTAGAACCCTTCAACCCACAAAAGTTCGTCGCTAGGCTCTTAGGTCTTGGAGACCTTGAGGCGCTACTAGAAAGGATAAAGGTGGCCCAAGAAGAGATCAACGTTAAAAAGATTGAAGAGGATTTCATGAAGGGAAAAATAAACATGAGGGTTCTATACGCGCAACTCAAGAGCCTCACAAAGATGGGTCCCTTTAGTAAAATCATGCAGATGTTCCCAACGAGCTCCTTACCAGTTCAGATAAAAGACGACCAGATAAAGCTCGGAGAAGACAGGATAAAAAAGTGGATACACATAATAGAAAGCATGACATATGAAGAAATGGACAACCCAGAGATAATTGACAGGAAGAGGATGAAGAGGATAGCCATCGGGAGTGGGAGTAGCGTTGATGATGTGAAGGAACTGCTCCTATACTATAAGAATGTAAGGTCGATGATGAAAAGGATAAGGAGGGATAGGAGCATCCTCAGGAGGCTAGGGCTACAGGGAGGAATAGAAGACTAGATTATAGGGGTGTTCTCCCCCCTCTCTATTACTATCTCTATAGATGGTACCTTCTTCGGGTTCCCATCCTCATCTTTTACTTCATCTTCACCTATCGTTAAGTCCTGCACGGCAATGTCCTTTGAATATATGTTCCTCAGGTACTCTACCATGTCAACGGCCTTGCATATGTTCCTTCCCCTAGCCTTGATCCTGACCCTCTTGGCATCCTCATGGTTAAACAGGCCTATCGCCACCAACGCATAGCTCATGAGGGGTTTTTTACCAATAAATATGGTGCTTATCTCCTCTTTTCCCTCTTCAGGCATCTAATTCCACCAATATTTTAAAAATCAAAGGACATATTAAACCTTGCTAAAAAGGTTTTGGGTTCAAGCATCTATTATCTAAAGGCTTGCTAACCTTTGTCAGGCTATGGAAGACCAACTCACTCTCAGGGAGAAGCTACAATCCCTTGATTATATAATAATCGCTATCGTCAAGATCCCATCCAAGCGAACCGAGTATCTCGTCTATGTGCTCTTTGCTTGATGACTTTGGTATCGGAATCGAAACCCTGCTCAAGTAGTTTAGTGCCACCTGCACGGCAGTTTTACCATACTTCCTTCCAATCTCCGTCAAAACCCTATCAGAAGAAACCCTTCCCTTAGCTAGAGGGGAGTATGAAATTATTGTAACACCATTCCTTAGAGAGAATGGTATCAATTCCCTTTCAGCTGATTTGTTATAAACGTTATATTCTATTTCGTTTGCTACCACCTCATATTTCTTTGTGGAGCTCATAGCCTCTTCGAGCTGCGAGAGGCTAAAGTTGCTTACACC
>WAJZ01000036.1 GCA_015523575.1 Candidatus Hestiella acidicharens
GCCTGGAAGTGGGAAGAGTTACTACTCAAAGCTCATTTCCGATGCTATAAAAGCACCTGTATTTGCGATGGGAGATGTAGTAAGGGAAGAAGTTTCCTTAAGGGGCTTGCCTTTAACTATAGAAAATATTGAAAGGGTTGCGACAGAGCTAAGGGAGAAGCAGGGTAAAGGTATAGTAGCATCACTACTCCTCAAAAAAATAGAGGGTTGTAATAGCAATATTATATTAATAGATGGTATAAGGAGCTTGGAAGAGATTGAGGTTATAGAGAAAAAATATGACGTGTGCCTAATCGCAATTCATGCACCGCCGGCGGTAAGGTTTAAAAGGGTCATGGAAAGGAATAGGGGTGGTAAAGGAATAACACTCGATGAATTTAAGTTCAGGGATATGAAGAACTTGGAGTATGGGGTTGGGGAAGTAATTGCTCTCTCCGACTATATAATAATAAACGATACAGATAAGGGACCGAGCGAAACCTTTGGGAAGGTACTTGGTGCAATAAAAGATGGTTCGTGGAAAAGTTATTGTAGAGGCGGAGTTAAGGCCTACAGAGGATGAGGAAAAGGTATTAAAGGCAATATCAAATGTTTTTGAAGCAGAGCAGCTAGAAATTCTAGACCAAGGAGATTACAAGCTAATAAGAGGCTACTCATCAACGCTTCGCTCCCTAATGAAGCTTCATCATCTGCTCAGGGCTCAGGCTATATTGGAATCTGCTAGGTCTTATATGGTAAAAAGGATAAAAGGTAAAACGCTTTCCATAATGATACATAAACAAGCTGCGTATGTGAATAAAATCAGCCTCATATCATGGGAGGAAGAATCCCCCCTAGGGGCCATAAAAATTTACGTGAAACATAGGAATATAGAAGACGTAATAGACTGGCTTGCCCCACAGACTTCTAGGGGTAAGCCTTTATGGGAAAAGAGCTTACCAGAATGATCTTGCCGGGATAGTTTAAATGGTAAACCTGAACCTAGCTAAGTCCCAAGCCAAGACAGACCTTGGAAAAATTTTCCTAGCCTCCCTCTCTATTTCATAGGCTTCATACCCTTCGTACCTAGAACTTACGTGAGTCAATATTAGCAACTTAGCGCCAACGCTTATAGCTTCCTCGGCAGCCCCTTTACCTGTGCTATGGCAAAACTCCTCAGCCTCCTCCCTATTTTCCTCCGAAAAAGTAGACTCATGTAACAAGATATCAGACTTCTTAATACCATCGACTACTTTCTTACATGGTCTAGTGTCACCAGTATAGGCTATTCTAAAAGGGTCAAGCCTTACTAGCAAATCTTCTTTATTTCCATTAAGAAGCATTTTCCCTATATGAGGCCCTGACCTAATGCCTAGCCTTTCCATTTTAGCTTTATTTATTCTTGGCCTTAAGTTCCACTCCAATACAAAACCATAGGACTCCCTCGAATGGCAAGTCTCATACCAATAGAGGAGCAATCTATCCCCCCCTTGATTGAAGAGTTGCATACTGCCAGAGCCCTTTATTTCAAAAAGCCTTATCTCAAAGCCCAGGTTAGAACCCTCAAGTATTAATGCATTCTCTATAAAATTAACGACGTCTTTTGGGGCAACTATTGTTAGTGGTATCTTTCTTGAATTCAAATACATCGATTGAAGAAGGCCGGGCAACCCATTTACATGATCGCCATGCCCATGAGTAATCAATATTGCATTAATCCTTGTTATGGGTATTGAAGCCTTACTTAACCTTATCTGAGCGCCTTCACCGGAATCCAACAAAATAATGTTTCCAAACCAATCCCTCAAAACATGGGATGAGGTAAACCTTCTCTCTCCCGGGAATGCACCGCCCGTTCCAAGAGTAACGAGTTCTATCCACCTAGACAACTCTTAATACCTCTGCAAGCGTCTTAAACACCAATCCGTCCCTTTATCTTATTATAGTAATGTTCCCAATCAATCTTAAATATTATTATTCCAAAAGCTACAAATGCTATCGTTAATATGGCACCAATTGTTGGCTTCGCCAAGGTAAGTAGAGAAGATATTGCTACTATTACCTTTAGTTCTATGAATACCTCTAATGCTGTCTTTATTAGCTTTGCAACAACTAGGGCGAACATTGCTTTTAATAGAGAGATTTCCATAGCACCGGCTGCAATAAAGAGATAGTCATCGAAGGGAAGGATAGGTATAACCGCTAGTACAAAAAGGATTATATAGAAGGTGTCGCTATTCGATATCCTAGAAAGAAACGCGATGTTCCTGTTCTTCCTAAGACTTTTTTTAAAAAGCTTTCCAGTTAAGTATATCACGATCTTAGACAATATAGCGCCTAACGAAGCTAGCACTATTAGAGGCCAATAATAAGAGTTCCCCAATTTTAGTATGGCCGTTGCAGTTATTATAGTATATGGGGGACCGCCAAATGGAATCACATTAGATACAAAGGAAATTGAAAATATAGAAAGGTAAACTAGGCTGTCTGCAAGGATGGACATATTGGCTATTCACTTATTCTGCTAATGTTTTCAACCTCGACTTCTTCAACCCCCTCAACTTCCTTTACCTTTGACTCCAACTCCTCAGTACCCCCCTCTGTGTTTTCCTCCATTGATATCAACAACATTAAGGACTTTAAACCAAATGCTATTGGCTCTTCTTTACTGTCAAGTATTTTATATGATCCAGGTAACTTTTTTTCTATTGCAAGCTTGAGGTCGCCTAGGTTTATATCTAAGGAATTTGGCATGACTCTTAAGAGAACAGCTACTCTTGCCATTCATTATCACCCTGCTAAGGTCCTATGAAACCACAGTTGGGGCATTGATATTTGATGCCCTGTTTTCTGCACTTAGAGCATCTCCATATCAGGGCACTCCCGCAATTTGGACAATAAAAAGCAACAGCCTTTTCCTTGGGATGTATTATCTTCCCACAGCTCGTGCATATGGGTGGTTGAACCGAGTCTAGCATGTCCATCTTTTTTACCGCAGTTACTGCCATCTCATTTACCCTCCTATCTAATTCAATTCCAGGTTTTAAAAATATAATGTATAAAACACCGCACAAGGATAGGGACTACCAATTCACTATCAATTCCTGAGACCTTTTTTTATTAGCACTATATACCTTTAGGCCTCTTCAATCCTTTATTTTCACCCTTCTTTACATAAAATATTGAGGACTTCCCTGGGAGTCTAGAGGCAATTTCTCCTTCATCCATTCCTAGGATGAGTAGTTGGGGATCTCCATTTAAGTTCTTTGAAAATTCCCTTTTTATTTTTTCTGAAAGATCTTTCTGCCCAAGGTTACCTGGAACAATTTTTGCATAAATGAGCGACTGCTCCCTAACGCTATCCTCACTACCAGATATTATTACTGGTAAACTTTCCCTATCAAGCGCTACACCAATAAATATACTTACCTCGATATGATTTATGAAATTCTTCCTGCCATAAATCATGAAAGATCCCTTCGCTAAATACTCTCCAGAAGGGGGCGATTTCGAAACTTGATTACCATAGACCCAATAAGCGTCTATGCTTCCTATACCCGCCTTCCATGCCTTACTATAAGCAACAGCTATCTTTGAGGCTTCTATTAGGTCTTCTTCGCCTACATTTCCATCGTTAAAAACAATAACAGCTGGTGAACCATGAACGTCTGCATGAATAAACATATCCCTATCCCTCAAATACTTCCTCACAAGGCTCTCATTCTGGTCTGAGTTTCTACCACCTATTGCAAGGTAGCAATTCTTTGTTATAGTCCAATGATACCTTTCATACCATTCTCTTTTCCTGTTTCGTATTCTCTGTTTAACTTCTCCTAGCATGATTTTGCTGTTTATCTCCTTCAGCTTAGCTTCCATCTCTCCTATGGATTTCCATGCCTTCTTGGACTTCGACTTGAGCTCTCCTGCCTCCTTATACAGCCTAACTATAGCCTTATCTAAAGTACTATCATAATATAACTTAATTTTGGTTCCATTATAGTCTACTATAGCATACCTCTCCTTCCTGTTATCTTCAAGTACACTCCTACAAGGAATTCCATTAGCCTTCAAGCAAGCTAAGATATCAGAAAACTCAGGATAGTTTTCGCCTATTATTTCTGCCTGTTTTTCGAGATACTCAGCCTCCTCCATAAACTTCCTATATAAAAGCTTATTTTCCTCTATACTGTGCATTAATTTTGATTTTTCTGCTTCCAATCTATGTTCAAGACTGCCCTTTAATATAAGGTTAAAGTAGTCATCTAATGCGGCATCAAAAGAAGAATATTCTACAAGGCTTCCACCATTTTCAGCAAACGATCTTGGCATGAAAGGTGTTGCCTGAACAGGCAAGCCTTCTTTGCTATAAGATATATATCCCTTCCCAATTAATGCCTCTTTGACTATGTCCCTCATGCTATTAATTAATGCCTCTGCATCTGTCACCTTTAACTTTTCAGGTTCTAATCCTTTATCCAGTCCAGCTAAATATGCGATCTCTTCAGCAACTTCACCAGGTATTGATAGGCCTAGGATCAAGCCCCTTATCACATCTCTATAACCCTTTATTTTCTCTATGAGCAATTCACTAGTAAGATCCCATGGTCTTTCCTTTATGATGCTCGGGGTCACATAACTCGTTTTTGGCCTCACCACCCTGTCTTTGAAGCTTACGTTCTTTGTCGTACCTATTATTATACCATTTTTATCTAAAAGCACACCTGAACCCTTAGGTAGGAGCTCTACAACAAAAGAAAAGTCACCTATGTCAATCCTAACAATCCTATCAAAACCAACCTGATAAACATCCCTTATTTTCAAGCCCCTAATATACTTCCTCATTAAAAGCGCAAAGTTACCTTCCTTGAAATGCTGAGAAGGCTTGATTCTTTGTGTAAAATAAACCCTTTTGGCAGGTTCTACTAGCATAATGTTACCCACGTCTGCCTTTATCTTTACCAACACAACATCGCTTTCTTGGTATATGTTGTCTATCCTTCTCCCCCTCAGTTTTCCCCCTGTTGTATTAACCCATGAATATATGTCAAATGAAGACATGGATTTCCTTGCCATTTCTAACTCCTTTTCGAATTACAATTCCCTTACAACCTTTTTATCCTTGAAGATCCACCTATACCTTTCGTAGACAAAACAGTCTAATATGACGTCTTCGCCCTCTCTAACTATAGAAAGGCCTTCCAATGGATTTTCCGGAGGATTAGGCAGAATCCTAGGTTTTGTTGTACCGGAATAGATAAGCCTGCCCCTAAGCTTCTTCCACCAATACCTTCCATAGTATTCATATATTGCCTTGCCACTCTTACCTTTTGGTTTATAGACCTTATGAACAGGCTTCAAATAATAACCCTTTTTGGATGCCAAAACATTATACCTATAGATTTCTTCCTTCACGCTATCGAGCAAGCCTACTATGTCGCCATAGCCGCCTATGACCCTTATCCTGCACTCGGACAGGGGCTCCTTCGGCTTTTCTAAATCATCCCCCAACGCTGGTCATCTCGTCGCTGGGAAGTTCACAGCCCTGTTATTTAACCTCTATGCATCGGTCTTAAATTATAATGAAGCCGAGGCCGGGATTCGAACCCGGGTTGTAACGGGTCTCTGGCAACGATGGGCAGGTTGCTCGATACTGCAGCCCGCCGCCTTAGACCGCTCGGCCACCTCGGCTTCATTAAGATATGTACTTTTGAGGGTAAATAAAACCTAACGTTCAACAGACAGCCCTTTCCTCAAGAACACTACCTTAGATGGGTCTATGCAAAACCTTACCCTTTCCTTCAACTCATTCCTTTTACTAGAAAATGCAGTTATTAAAATATCAGAGAACCTTATTGAATAAAGATAACCATAGCTGGTTACCTGTATGCCTTCAATGAACCCTTCATAACAGCTCCAACCATCGATCTTTCTATCAAGTATTACGTCAACGGGTTTAAACGCAATGTAAGTAGCTTTATCGTCTACTTTGATCCTTTCTCCATCTACAGCAAAACATATGCGGTCATTAAGGCATATAAGCGATCCTTTCTTCTTATATACTCTATATATGTTCCAGTTTGATAGGTAAGACGCCAGCTCAAGCGTTGTAGGGTTCGAAAATACCTCAGAAGTTTTACCCCTCTCTAAGATCTTTCCCTTATACATAAAAAGAAGCTTAGAGTCTGGGTAGAGTACATTCTCAATAATATGGGTTACGTGTATTATTGATGTATTGAACTTCTTTAATGCCCTAAGGGCCTTCATTATGGACAATCTTGTATTTGGGTCTAAGTTAGATAACGGCTCATCGAGAAGGAGGAGGCTTGGCTCTGGGGCTATTGCTCTTGCTATGGAGACGAGTTGCTTTTGCCCATAACTCAGCTCCCTTGGTTTTTTATCCAAAAGGCTTTCTATGGATAGAATCTCAGAGATCCTCTTAACCCTGTTTTTTCTTTCCTCTTTGCCCAATTTCTTAAATTTTAACCCAAATTCAATATTCTGCCTTATCGTCATATTTTCAAATAGAACAATGTTTTGAGGTACATATCCTATATTCCTCTTCTCTATCGGTAATCCTGTTATATCTATTCCATTAAAGAGTATCCTGCCTAGAATCGGCCTATAGAAGCCTAGTATTGTTTTTAAAAGGGTTGTCTTCCCGCTACCATTAGGTCCAAAGAGAACTATGTAATCATTATCTTCAACCTCGAAAGTTAAGGGTCCCAGAGTAAAGTCACTCAGCTTCATTACAAGTGCTTCGACCCTTAATAACGTCAATATACCTGCCCTCTTATCCTGAATATGGCCCTGAACAAAATAAAAATAGCTATGACTATTATTACAAGTGCCGCGGCGAATTTTACTGCCTGAAGTATTCCAAACGTGATGTAGCTTTCATAGATGAAAATAGGCGAGGGGTAAACCGTTTTTCTATAAAAGAAAACGTAATATGCAATTATAAAAAGCGCGCCAGCCTCTGATGTGGCCCTTGCCCATGTTAACAAGGCCCCATTTAGTATCGACCTTTTGATACTAGGAATTGTTACCCTAAAAAAAGTTGCAAACCTTGAAGCGCCAAGGCTCCTAGAAACGAGCTCTACCTCAGGATCTATCATAGCTATAGAAGATTCCACTACCTTTATAGTATAGGTAGATGAAAGGTATGATACTGCTAAGATGGCACCAAATATAGTGTCTAATACCGTTATTCCAAACTTGTGTAGAAAGGGACCTATGCCATATTGCGAAGAGAAGGCAAGCAGGATCATCAATCCAACAACTATGTGCGGTATAACTATTGGTATATCTATTAGCGTTTCGAGGATACTTTTAAACTTAAAATCATATCTTGCCATTACGTAGCCTAACGGCACGCCAAATAGGACTGCAAAAACCGATGTAATTGTTGAAATTATTAAGGTAACCTCAATAGACAACATAAAAGACCTGTTCTCTAGGGATGCAACAAATCCACTCCCACCAAGGATTAGTAGAAGTACTAAGGGATAGGCAAAGAAAAGTAATACCAACAAAGAAAAAACAACAAGAAATGCAAAAAATGGTAGAGAATTTAAATTCTTCACCACCACATCACTCATTTAAAAATGCTTATGAGGGTCGTTTGGTTTACCGGCTTAACAAACGGCCTTACCTGTGCTGGAACCTCTGAATAGTTACCATAAACTATTCCAGGGACTATTGGATTAATCCCGTAATGCTTCAATATTGTTTGACCCTTGGGACTGAATAGCAGTAAAATAAAATCGACCCCGGCCTCCTTGTTCGGGGCCTTGTTCGGAATCGTTATAGTATATACCACTGGATTACAAGTGAAAGTCTTACTTGTTCCCAGCTCTGTCCACGTCACGTTAACCCTATGATAATAGGGAACATAGCTTAAATTTCCTAGGTTTATTAATGGTGGTAAAGTGATGTAAGTTATATTTACGCCTTTGCTCCTGTAAAATTCTACCTGAGGCATTGCGTTTGATAAATAAGAAGAGAGTATGAAGTTTATAGAGTTGTTTGTTGCCATAAGGCTCAACAGGTCTATTTCTGTGTTTCTCATATAGTATTTCTTTGGGTTTTTATACACATTGTTATATAAATATGAGGAATTGCCAAAGAAGGTCAACCCAGCCAGTTTTAAGACGCATTGTGCTTGGTAACCACTAGGATCCGTAAAGGGATTTGACACGCCTATAATTGATGAAGGATTTAGGGCTATAATAGAAAATATTTTCTTCCAAGTCTGGTTCCATTGGCTTGTGTAGGGCTTAAGCGTTTCTGCCTTTTTCCATAGAGTATATACCTCTTTGCCAGCTTTGGTTTGCAAATCTACTATTACCACCATCTGTGTTGTCCCAAAGGCTATCTCGTAGCTAGCCGTAGTAGGGAAAAGAATAGATGGAATGCTCGTAGTGTCAGCAGAAGCTACGACACTAAACTCATTTGTAGCTTTCTCGTCATGAGCTACCTCTTCACTGCCTTTAAATAAAGGCGTTCCTAAAGGTATTTTGTGATATATATTGGCAAATTTCTTTAACATAGCACCAAAAGAAAATTTCAAAGTACCTGCCGCACCTATAGTAAACATGTTTGAGCTACTTGAACTACTGGTTTCATTCGGTTTAACTACGGGGATACTACTTGAAACTTTGTGAGAAAAATAGTACGTGGTAGGTATTCCAATAACCAGTCCGATTACAATTCCTACAGCCAAGTATGCCCAAAGATTGCTCATAGCAACCACATTTAGGTAAGCTTTGCTACAAAAAATTTATGGATGCTTATATCTTACACCTACATATTTTTTACTGCTTATATATCTCTGCATCTAAATAACGCCTTATCGCATTCCTTATGATTTCACTTCTATTCATTCCTCTCCTCAACCCTTCTTTATCTATTTGATATAGGGTGCCAACATCTATCCTAAAGCTTATTATTCTTAAGTCTGATGCTCTTCTTGAGCTCTGCATGACCTAACACCACATAGGTAATACCGATTATAGTAAAAATTAGCTTCCTGATATACCACATAACTATAGTCAAGCCCGTAAGTATCATTGCCACATACGAAAGTATTTCTAAGAAAGGCTTAAATATTGTTAAAACATAAAAAATCCTATTGGGCCGCCGTAGCTCAGGAGGTTAGAGCGCCGGACTCATACGGCCCTTTAACCGAAAATCGCGCTCTGGGAAATCCGGAGGTCCCGGGTTCGAATCCCGGCGGCGGCATATTATATAGATTAATTTAATAAAAAATTAATAGTATATGCTTGATATGCTCTTAAGCAAGAAAGGAGAATATATACCAAGCACTATAATGACTATTGCACCTATCAACAGCGCCACTGTATATGTTTTGCTTAGCTTTACGTTACTCTTACCCTTAGATACTATTTCCCTAGAAGCTATTATATAGTAAACAGAGCTTATGCCACTGTTGATTAACGCTATTAACACTAACCACAGGCTATAGCCAGAAGTCGATATGAAAAGATAAACCTTACCCCAGAAGCCCATAAATGGTGGTACCCCTAGGAGGCTTAACAATAATATTAATATAGAAACAGCAGCTACTGGATGACTACTTAGCATGCCCTGTAGATCGCTCAGTTTCTTGTTTGAGTCCCCAACAAAGGCAAACAGAGGCGTTTTTGCTATTCCATAGGCTATTGTCTGCAAAGCAACCGCAAAAAGCGCTAGTTTCAAAAGTATAGGATTATCTATGCCAGCAAAATATGCCGCAGCAGCAATCGCCGCAAAGATATAGCCAGTATGAGCCATGCTGCTGTATGAAAGTATCATCTGGAAATTTCTCGTTGTTAGCGCGGAAATGTTTCCATAGATCATAGTCGCTACAGCAAAAACAGCCACTATTATCGCAGTATAATTGGAAATTGGATCAACGCCGTGAATGGAATAGCTAAATACCACCATAGTTCTAGCAATAATGGCTATAAATCCTAACTTTATTACCCCTGCGACGAAGGATATGCCCCTGCCGTCTCCTCTTCCATAGACTTGAGGTAGCCACCAGTGGAATGGGAATAAACCAACCTTAAAGCCTAACGCTGCAAGGAAGAGTAACACAGCCATGCTTGCAATCCTTATGCTTCCTTTAGTTAATGGTAGGAGTGATGAGAAGGAAAATTCCATAGGGGCGTGCTTTGGTGTGATGGCCAAAAATGCTATCCATGCTATTAATATGAGTGTTGCTATCATACCCACCATAACGTATCTTATAGCAGCTTGTTTGCTTTCTTTTGCATCCGGAAGGGAAACAAAAATGTAGCTAACCAATGAAACAATTAGCCATGACGCCAGCAGCATTAATGCATCATTTGATCCGGTCAAGAAGAATAGGCCAAATAGGGTTAATGGTATAAGGCTATACATAGCTGGACTTGATCTCCATCTCGCCCCAATATTTCCCACTGCTACAAGGAATATTATGGATGTTATAGAAATACCGAGCAATATCACTGATGTAAATGAGTCCTGTATTACTAAACCATTATAGAATACAAGGTAGTGAGATAGAGAAGCATATAGCGTTAGTATCGCTACTATAAAGAAGGTTCCTATGCTTATCGCTGAAATTACTAGTGGCCATATGCTTTCCTTGTTTGATACCCCAGTTATTGGTGCTATCAAGCCGAAAGCAAGCGTTAAATAAAGGAAGAATTCTATAACGAAATTTATACCAATCATATTCTATCACCATCCAAAGTATATTAATAGCATTACTATGCTTACCATTGCTATGTATATTGCTACAAGGTAGTCTGTCCTCCCCCTAAAGAAAGTCCTTAATCCAAGGGATGTGAGTTCCCCAGCCTTCACCAATACCCTATGATAGAAAAGATCTATAGCAACGTTGATAACGTTAGATATCCACGATAGTCCCATAAATGGATATAAGAAGAGATAGTAAAGGCCTGAATTGATGAACCACCTATCGAACAAGAACGTGTGTATTGCCCTTAAAGCTGAGCTCCTCTCCAACAGACCCATGAAGTTGTACCGCTTATAGTAGAGCAATGCAATTATTATGAAGTCTATTACTATTAATGTAGTTATGGTTATTGTTGAGGCATCTATTGCTACATTAAATATAGGAAAGGCTTTTATACCTAGCGTCTCAAACATACCTATAGCTAGGCCCTTTCCTGTATAAATCCATAATGCTCCCAAGACTATTGCTGCTAAAGCCAATACAGTATATGGAGCAAGCATGAGTATTGGTGCTTCCTTTAGATGGTGTTCGGATTCCTCGTTTTTAACATAAGGAGGTTCGTGGAAAACCCTTATTATTAGCCTTGAAATGTATGCTGCAGTAAAGAATACAGCAAAAACTGCGAAGAGATACAAGCCGAGATAACCAGTTTTGCCAACGTTCTCTAATACAAGTTCCTTACCGAAGAAGCCACTGAAAGGTGGTATGGCCGCCAAGCTTAATCCAGAAAGCCACATAGCAATAGCGGTTACCTTCATGTATTTCGAGTAGTTGCCCATATGATCTATAAACCTGCTATTGGCTACATGAAGGGCATATCCTGCTATCAAGAACAGCGCAGCTTTAAATATGGCGTGTGCTAAGAGCATCGCTATTCCCGCAACCTCTGCGTCAGCCATGGCGTGAAAGTTGTGAGTTGTAACGAAAAGGCCTCCAGCAGCGACTGCAAGTATCATGTAACCCAAGTATTCTGCCGTTGAATATGCCAATATTAACTTGAATTCATTGCTTACTATCGCCATTGTAGCCATAATAAATACGGTAGTTACTGCTATTCCTGCAAGTATATAGAAGTATTCATGTGTTTGAGAAACAGCTAGGGCGCTCGCAGCCACTGCCCCTACAAAGAATATCGGTGCAAACCTCAATACAAAATACACACCAGCCTTTACCATTGTTGCTGCATGTATTAACGCAGAGACTGGTGTTGGACCTGTCATAGCGGTTACAAGCCACTCGTGGAACGGGAACTGCGCGCTCTTTGATATGGCCCCTAGCGTGAATATGAGCAAGAACGCCGCAAGCATACCTTTAGATGCCAGCTCCCCCATCCAAGCACCTGCGCTTGAATAAATGGAGAGGAGGTTCATCGAATAGTGAGCCAAGAAGAATAGGCCGGTTATCCCTATCAAAAACCCTATATCACCTATCCTAGTAAATATCATTGCCCTAAGACCACTATTACTTGGCTCAAAATACATTGGCAAGCCTAATGCCTTTCTGTTTGGAACACCTACCCAATACTTTTCTTCATCTGTATACCAATGGCCTATTAGCGCATAGCTTGCAAGACCTGTACCCTCCCATCCTATAAACATAAGGATTAAGTTACTAGCGTCCACAAGGAGCAACATGCTACCGACGAAGAATGACATGAAAAAGAAGTACCTTTGTACTCCCCAATCTTTCTTCATGTATTCAATACTATATGCAACTATTAAGAAGCTTAGCCAAGAAACTATGGTAGACATTATTGCACCTAGACCATCTAAGTAAGCACCTACCTTTATTTTGAGAAAGGTTACCCAATACCATGATGTCTGTGCTATTATTACTTCGTGCCTTATCAATACATAATATAAAGCAAATGTCGATATTATCGAAGAGATAAGTATGCTCAATACGCTTATTAAATCATATACCTTTTCATTCCTTACTCCCACAAGCCACAGTATCGCCAGTACACCTGCTGCAAAAAACGGGGACAGCCATATCGAGTTCCATTCCCACCAGTTCCCGTAAACAACTACCATAAGCATCACCTACCTAAAAAAGATATGATAAATGACATCGCTGAGTAGTTTAGCCCATTCATCAGCGGATTTATGTACAAGAAAAATACAAATCCAAAAACTGCAATTGCTAGCATGGAAAGTTTAAACCCATCAATCTTTTCATGTTCCTTAACCTTACTCCTCATCTGCCCATAAAATACCCTACGCATCATTACAAAAGAATAGGCCGCAGTTATCGTTAGGGATACAATCAACAGGAACGTGAAGCCTATCAACCCACCTAGGCTACTTAGTGCGACTGACTTAACCACACCCATTACAATCAATATCTCACTCCACATGCCTATTGTTGGTGGTATACCGGATAGGTTCATAAAGCCGAACAGGGCTAAAGCTGCGGTAAACGGATACATTTTTGCCAGCCCCCCCATCTTCTTTATGTCCCTTAGGTTCCCAAGTTCTGTTATAAACACGCCTGAAACCATGAAAAGTATGGCTTTTCCTATTGCATGGGAGAGATATATTAGCATTGCGCCTGCAATACCATAGGAAGTCAGGGTCGATAGGCCTAGGAGCATGTATCCCATTTGGCTTATACCAGAGTACGCAAGGAATCTTTTGAAATCAGCTTGGCGAACGGCAAGGAGGCCTCCATAAATGAGCGTAAGGAATGCTATGCCGAGCAATATAGGCCTCCAGCTAAGCATTATTGATGGAAAATACTGAAAGACAAACCTAGCTAGTGCATATCCTGCCAAGCCAGTTAGGTTAGAAGAGAGGAGGGCCGATATTGGCGTTGGAGATTCTGCATAGGTGTATGGAGCCCACATATGAACCCCAAATATTGCCATTTTTACAAAAAGCCCAATAGTCATCAAGAGGGCAATCGCAACAGCTGCCTCTCCAAGCTTTGCTTGCAGGGAGCCCACAGGCAACAGAACCCCATTGCTTAACGTCATATAATTA
>WAJZ01000037.1 GCA_015523575.1 Candidatus Hestiella acidicharens
TACATAATTGTTGGCGTGGGGACGGAGCTAGCGTGGATGACATATGCCCCTATACTCCCCCTTGTTGCCAGGATTTACAAAATACCCAGAGACTACGTTGGCCTGCTTTCTGCAATACCCCCAATTATCTATATAATAATTTCTCTCCCAGCTGGCTACTTCATAGACTCTAAGGGCTTTAGGAAGGCAGTTGTCCTTGGCTCCGCCTTCCTCGCCTCCTTTGGCTTCCTTAGGTATTATGCTGATTCCTTTGCGACGCTTGTAATATTCCAAACGCTGGCCTCAATTAGCACCCCTTTTGTTGATAACAGCATATCAAAGATATCGAAGACCTGGTTTCCAAAGGAAGAAGAAGGCCTAGCGACCGGGCTTGGCTTCATCTCAATATTCATAGGGTTCCTCTTAGCATTTATGCTGACCCCATACCTAGTAGACCTCTACGGCTACAAGGAAATGCTCTTTATATATGGTGCGTACTTCATCTTCGCAATGCTTGTCTTCATCGCCTTTGGTAAGGAGCCAGAGTGGGCAAGGTCAATAGGGAAAGCGATAGAGAAGAAGCTAGTGAGGCCCAGCGGAATCGTGAGCGTTTTGAAGTGCAGGAACATGCTCTTCCTCTCATTGATATTCTTCATAGTCTTCGGGGTATACGTTGCGCTTGAGACCTGGATAGGGCCCATATTCCTTTCAAGGGGCTTCTCTATAAGGCAGGCAGACGCTTTGATGAGCATCATGGTAATAGGAGGGATAATAGGGTCAGTGCTTATTTCATTCCTTTCAGATTTCTTTAAGACTAGCAAGAAGCTGATAGTCGCAGGCCTCATGGCATCTATTTTCCTCTGGTACTTCACTTCAAAGGCCTCAGGCTTTATAGTAAATGCTGCCTTAATGTTTACAATAGGGTTTACCTTTATTTCAGTCCTCCCCCTTTCGCTAGACTTATCAACGAAAACCTTGAGGATCTATGAGGGAACTGCTAACTCCATTTTATGGGAGTTCTCCCAAGTGGGCGCGTTCTTTTTCATATTCCTCCTTAGCTGGTTCTACCACTACTATGGTTATAGCTATGTGCTACCCCTGCTGGTTGTTTTAAGCATCGTTGCCCTAGCCTTATCGGCGAACCTAAGGGAGTAAAGGCTTTCCCTCCCTCCCCCTCTTTTTCTTCCTTGCAGTCACCAAACATTTAACTATTACTTGTAAAATACTAATGGGTGTTTTGGATTGTCTGAAGGAGAGTCCGCGACTGCGGAATGGTACAAGCTGAGCCTCGAGCTCCACAAGTATTATGGCGGAAAGATAGAGACGATACCAAAGGTACCAGTTAGGAGGCTGAAGGACTTCTCCATATGGTATACCCCAGGGGTTGCAGAGCCTTCAAGGGTATTATCAAAAAACCCTGAGATGAGCTTTGATCTAACATCTAGGTGGAACACCATAGCAATCGTTAGCGACGGCACGAGGGTATTGGGCCTTGGGAACATAGGGCCTGAAGGAGCATATCCAGTAATGGAGGGGAAGGCCCTAATCTTCAAGTACCTTGGAGGGGTAGACGCTTTTCCACTGGTCCACAGGGCAAGGGATGCAGAAAGGTTCCTACAGTTACTGGAAGACATAGAGCCTACCTATGGCGGGATAAATTTGGAAGACATAGAGAGCCCTAAGTGCTTTTATATACTCGATGAGGCCAGGAAGAGGCTCAATATACCTGTGTGGCATGACGACCAGCAGGGCACTGCCACAATTATATTGGCTGGTTTAATAAATGCATTGAAAATTGTTGGAAAGGCGATAAGGGGTTCAAGGATAATAATAATGGGCGCTGGGGCTGCGAACACAGCATTTTACCGTTTGCTTAGGGAAATCAAAGATGATATAGAAAACGTTGTCGTTGTTGAGAGGCAGGGCGTTTTGCACCCTGAGATGGATGGAATAGATAGGCTAATGGTAAAGAACAAATATCAATATGAGATGGCAATAGAGACGAAGGGGGGAGACCTGCCTGCAGGGGCGAGCGTTGAAGATGCATTTAAAGGTGC
>WAJZ01000038.1 GCA_015523575.1 Candidatus Hestiella acidicharens
AAGCATACCAACAACGCTGCTCGCGATGGTAGATGCTTCTATAGGCGGAAAGAATTCTATAAACCTAGCCGGTATAAAAAACGTTTTAGGTACCTTTTACCAGCCGAGCCTCGTTTATATCGACCTCAGCTATTTAGCTACGTTACCTAATAAGGAACTCCTTAATGGCATCTCAGAGGTAATAAAGTATGGAATAACATTAGACAAAGACCTTTTTGATTATCTAGCGCAGCATAGGGAGGAAGTTATGGCTAGAAAGGAGGGGGGCTTAAAATACATCATACATAGGTCAGTTCTTGACAAGATGAATATAGTAATGCAAGATCCATTTGAGTCTAAAGGAATTAGAATAGTTCTAAACTTTGGGCATACTATTGCCCATGGGATAGAGGCTTCATCCAATTTCTCAATTCCGCATGGTATGGCTGTTGCCATAGGGCTTGTAGTTGAAACGGAGATTGCAGAGGATCTCGGGTTGGTAAACCACAGCATTACGAGCTTGGTAAAAACACTTGTAAAAAGTTACGCCTTACCAACAAGCTTTTCTGCGTTAAATATTGATTTGAAAAAGGTTTGCGATGCTATAGAGATGGATAAGAAGAGAATTGATGAATTTGTTTACATGCCATTTCCAATTAGGATAGGAGAATGGATTGCGAAGAAAGTTCCAATACAGTATATTAAAACTTTCTTGGGCGAGGTTTATCATAATGGCGTGGATTGATTCTAACACGGCGCTTTATGGAATTATAGGAAAAAACATTTCCTATTCCCTTTCTCCAGTCATCCATAACTATGTCTTTAGGAGAATCAATCATAACGCAGTCTATTTAAGGTTTGACGTAAGCGAGCACCTATTTGAAACAGCATTCGCTGGGCTCGCTAGTGTATCAAAAGGTCTTAATATAACAATTCCCTATAAAGAAAGGGTTCTTGGATTATTAGAAGGCCTAGATAGCGTTGCGGAAAAAATAGGTGCAGTAAATACCGTTAAATCTAGGGTAGGCTTTAACACGGACTACTTGGCTATAAAGAGCCTCGTTATCAAAAAAATAGGTAACCTTAGCAATGACATTTGCCTTATTTATGGCGCGGGTGGGGAAGCCAGGGCTGCCTCTTTTTCCCTTGGATGGTTAGGTTGTAGGGTGTTTCTGATTAACAGGACAAAGGATAGGGCCAAAAAGCTTGCAGAAGATCTCTCAAGGAATGGGATAGATGCAGAGGTTTTAGATGGATGTAGAGAGGGGGCTGACGTTGTTGTAAACGCAACTCCTGATATAAGGATAATACCTAGTAAATGCCTTTCACCGAGTCTAATTATAGATTTCGCTTATGGCTCTAGGGAAAATGATTTATTAAAAAGGGCAAAGCAGGAAGGTGTACTTTTTATAGATGGGATATCAATATTAATTAGGCAAGCTATAGAGGCACAGAAAATATGGATTGGAACAGAGCTTGAAGAGGAAGAGATCAGGCATTATCTAGCAAAAAGGGGATATATAAATGCCTGGTAATTCTTTTGGCACGTCATTCAGAATAACAACGTTTGGCGAAAGTCATGGAAATGCTTTGGGCGTCGTAATGGATGGCTTGCCAGCAGGACTTAAAATAACTCCACATGATATAGAGTATGAGCTTTATTTTAGAAGGCCTGGAAAGGAGTATACATCTCAAAGGCTTGAAGAAGACAAAGTAGAGATTTTGAGCGGATTATTTAATGGTAAGACCACTGGCTCACCCTTGGCAGTAATAGTTAAAAACGTCGATGTTGATTCTACTCCCTATGAATCTATGAGGTTTACACCAAGGCCAGGTCACGCAGATCTTCCCTTTATTTTAAAGTATGGTATTGAAAACTGGGATTATAGGGGTGGTGGGAGGGCAAGTGGCAGGGAAACGGTATCTAGGGTTATAGCCGGGAGCATAGCAAAGAAGCTATTGCTCTTGAAGGGAACCTACATTTTTTCTTGCATAAGATCTTTGGGCATGAAGGAGATAAGTGGTAGCATACAATTACATGAAGTAATTAAAGCGAAGTGTAGAAAGGTAAGAGCTTGTAAGATGGACTATGAAAAAGAATTTGAGGATCTATTATATGGCTTGATAAGAAGTGGCGATAGCGTTGGAGCTGTTGTCGAGACGAGAATAGTAAACCCTCCTATAGGCCTTGGGGAACCCGTTTTCGATAAAATTAAGGCAGACCTAGCAAAAGCTGTTATGTCAATCCCAGGCGTTGTTGGATTTGAATATGGGTTGGGCTTTGAAGCTTCGAAGAAGAGGGGTAGCGATATTCTTGATGAAATAGTTTTGAAAGGAAAGAGGGTTGGGCTTAGGAATAACTTTTCTGGTGGAATCCTCGGCGGAATAACAACTGGTGAAGAAATAGTTTTTAGGTCTGCGTTTAAGCCTACAAGTTCCATAAAAAGGCCTCAAAAAACGCTTGACATAAGGTTAATGGAGGAAAGGACGATAATTATTGAAGGCAGGCATGACCCTTGCATCGCAATAAGAGGAACAAGCGTTGTAGAGGCTATGGCTGCAGTTGTGCTCCTAGATCATTCGATTACTTCTCACATAATACCTTCAGATAGGCTAAGTGATGAGGATTCAGAGCTAATAGAAAGAAGGTGGGAGGGGTATAAAAGGCTATGCATGCCTATGGCGGGCTCTCAATATTAAATGGGATCCCCTGCGGTTTTGGAAGCACAATGGCTTTGAACCTTAAGGCTGAAGTAAGCGTCAGCACCTGTGAAAAACATTTTTGCGATTACCAATCTAAACTAGTCAGAACTATAGCGGAATATTTTTTAATTAAACATAGCCTGCCCAAGCTCCGCTTTTCCATATCGTCTCAAATACCTCAACGAAGTGGACTGAAGAGCAATAGCGCAGTGGCTGTTGCAGCAATAAAAGAGGTGGTGCATAAGTTCGGTATTTATGAGCCTTCGATACCCAGGCTTGCTTCGGAGCTTTCTATAGTTTCGGGCACTTCTGTAACAGGGGCCCTTGACGATGCTTCTGCCTCATACTATGGTGGGGTATCTATTACTGATAACATAAATATGAGGATAATAAGGATTTTTAATTTCCCTTATGATGCTTCGGCCTTGCTTGTGCCTTCCGGAAGAAGGAATGTTGTGAACTTAAAGAAAATGAGAGGATATGCTTCTTTCTTCTTTGAGTTGTTTGAAAAAGCTAATAGTGGTGACTTGTTAGGGGCGATGAGACTAAACGGTTTGGCTGTTGCTGAGATCTTAGGATATGATAAGAAACCAATAATAGAGGCAATTAAAAAGGGTGCACTTGCTTCCGGAATTTCTGGCAATGGTCCCACCTATTTTGTATTATGTAAGGAAGGTGATGAGGACTACTTTCTTGATATTATCAATAGGATGGGATTAGGTGCAATAAAGGCAAGAGTTGTAGGGGTGGGTGGCGTTGAAGGTTTTCATAAGAAACTCTAGGATTAATGGCATCATACCTGCACCCCAATCCAAGAGCTATGCAATAAGGTACATATTTTCTTCTTTATTAACACAGGTCAGGCTCTTGAACTTATCCCTTTCAGAAGACGTGATCTCTGCTATTAATGCAGTAGAGGCTTTAAACGTTCAATATAAAGGTGGTGTTTTTAGCAAAGGTGGAAGAGTAAAGTTAGTAAAGAACTATGTTTATTTGGGCAATTCTGCTGCTGTTCTCAGGTTTTTTATACCAATCTTCTCTGTTATTGGTGGAGAAGTGATAATAGATGGAGGGCCAACGCTTAGGAGGAGGCCAATAGATGCCTTAGTAGAGGCCCTTTCAGAAAGAGGAATAAAATTTTCATCGAAAAGGCTTCCTCTCAAGGTTTCTGGCAAGTTAAAGGAAAACTACATAGAAGTTAGTGGGAGGGAGAGTAGCCAACACATATCAGGCTTTATGATAGCCTTTTCTATTAAAGGAGGGGGCACAATAAGGGTTATTGATAAGATCATTTCTGAAAGCTACATAAAAATTACCGCTTCGGTCTTAAAATCGATAGGCGTTAACGTATCCATAAAGGGAAAGAAGATTGATATAGACGTTACAGGAAAAATAGGGAAATTTATCGGAGTGGTTCCTGGTGACTACCTCCTTTCTTCATTCTATGTGGCCTCTTCCCTTCTAACAGGTGGCAGTATAGTTGTTAAAGGATTACCAAAGCCAGAGGATGAAATACTAGATCATAGCATAGTGGCAATATACAGGGAAATGGGGGCTCGTAGCTTTTATGAAAATGGCAGTTGGTTTGCAAGCCCCTCTACAAGCTTTAAAGGCATAAGCATAGATGTAGAAGATTCTCCGGACTTAGCATTATCAATAGTTCCACTGGCATCCGTTGCGGAAACTAAGACAAGGATCTCTGGGATTAGTAGGCTTGAAATAAAAGAAAGTAATAGGAAGGAATGGATAAAGCGCGCTCTAAAAGCATTTGGGGTAAAAGTTCTTGTGAATGATGAGATTGAAGTAGTAGGGGGTTGCTTAACAAAGGGTTTAGTCAGGTGTCCTAATGATCATAGGATAGCCATGATGGTCTCACCCCTTGCCTTAAAGTGTGGGGGTGAAATAGAAAAAGCCGAGTGCGTATATAAAAGCAATCCTTCCTTTTGGTCTGATTTAAAAAGCTTGGGAGGAGCTATAAGGGTCGAAGGGGGTGATGATGACATTTAGACTTGTTGCATCCATACCAATAAAGAAGCCAGGTGAAGTTGGTTTAGTTTTAAACGAGGCATTCGTTGACCTGCTAGAGCTGAGGGTCGACTACATGAAGGATCCTACCGAGCTAGATTATGATTTCCTTAAAAATAGAAACGTGATAGTTACACTAAGGGATTTTAAAGAGGGAGGATATATTAAGCATGACGATGCAGTAAAGGAAAGACTATTAAGAAAGCTAAAGGATATGGGGGTTATGTATGATGTAGAGATGTCATTCATATCAAGGTATAATGTAGACTATGAAGGGGAGATAGTATCTTTGCATATAATTGATGGGAGCAAAGTAGATAAGCCCTCTATAGAAGAAAAGGTCAGGTTTTATTCTAGCAGGGCTTATGTAGTTAAGGTGGCAAGTGTACCGTTCCCCGGATATAGAAGCTTTCTGACCTCCCTTTTGGAGGCCTCTGAAAACGTCGCAGTCATGCCGATAGGGACGAGTGCTTTGGAAAGGATAGCCTATGCCTTCTTAGGTTCAAAGTTATTATATTGCTATGCTAAAGAGCAAACTGCCCCAGGTCAACCGAGGTGCAAGGATATGCTTTGGATAAGGAAAATGATAGCAGGTGTTAACTCCCCGGTTAACGCGTAGAGATTTGCTTGGTAAAATAATGATTAAAAGCCCTTCTTTTACCAGTTTCCTGGGATGTAGTATGCCTCTGGTACGTTTGCACGCATTTATTGAAGGGATAGTGCAGGGGGTTGGTTATAGATATTTTGCCAGGAGGAATGCATTAAGGCTTGGCATAAAGGGGTATGCAAAGAACCTCAAGGATGGTAGGGTTGAGGTAGTTGCTGAGGGTGAAGAAGAGGCGATAAACGCATTTTTAGAGGAATTAAAGAAGGGCCCAATGCTTTCCAGAGTGGATAGGGTAGAATACAGAATAGAGAATTATAAGGGAGAGTTTACTTCGTTCAAAATCTACTAGCTTCTTGATAATAATTCCTTATAAGAAAATATTTAAACCTAGGAATAAATATCAGAATTAGGAGGCAATTATGAAGTTTTTGAAGGAAAAGATTGCAGAAGACCTATACCTCTTAAGGGTGGGCGATGAAGAAACAAGGTATTTTGAAGCCCTATGGGAAATACCTGAAGGGATAACATATAATGCGTACCTCTTAGAAACGAAAGAAGGAGATGTTTTAATAGATGGGTGGAAGGAAGCATATGCAGGAACTCTCTTGGAAATGCTAAGAGAAAGCTTAGATAGAATAAAAATGATCGTGGTAAACCATGCAGAGCCCGATCATACTGGGTCAATGAAGAAGGTTCTAGAGGCTTGTAAATCAAGGCCATTAGTTGTGGGTACAAAGATGGCAGGAGACTTGCTGAAACATTTCTATAAGATAGACTTTAATTTTAAGCCGGTTGGAGATGGCGAGGAAATAAAGTATGGAGGATACACGCTTAAATTTATCACTACTCCATGGCTTCATTGGCCAGAAACTATGACTACATACATAGCTGAGTTAAAAACTTTGTTCACATGTGATATTTTTGGCGGCTATGGTATAAACGATGCTATATATGCAGAGGATATAGAACTCGGCAAGTACTTAGATTTGGTAAAGAAGTATACATCAACAGTTATTGGTACCTATAAGGCTCACATAGTGAAAAATATAGAAAAAATCAAAAAGCTAGGCCTAGATATAAAGGTTATAGCTCCTGGTCATGGAATGCTGTGGAGAGATGCGAGAAAAATAATGGACTACTACTATGATATAGGAAATGGGTCTCTTAGGCATAAAAAGGTAGCAATGATTTATGATAGTATGTATGGCTTTATAGAGTCGGCTATGCTTTTTGTGAAGGATCTCATAGAAGAAAATGGTTATGAGATAAAGGAGTTTAAGTTTACTGATAGAGAAAGACCACTTATATCAGATGTGGTGTCTGAGGTAACCGATTCATCCTTAGTTGTCTTAGGCATCTCTACTTATGAAAACCATATGTTTCCGTTAATGGAATACCTTTTGAATATACTCTCAAAAAAAGTAAATAATGATATAGCAATTATCATAATTACGTCGTATGGTTGGGGACCTATAGTTAGGACATTAGTGGCGAATGCCTTGAAAGGGACAAGGTTTAAACTCTTAGGCGTAGTAGAGTTCAGAGGTAGCTACGATCAAGAGCATGAAGAAAAGATAAAGGATTTGCTAGAAAAAGCTTTATTACAGTAATACAGTTATTCGTTTTGTACTGTATCCAATATAATATTCTGACAAACAGAAATTAAATATACTTTGGCGTATCGCTTCACTACTGGGGTGCCAATACACGTCGCAGGTAAGTAGGAAAAGCATAAACAGTAACTTAAGGGCAGACGAGTTGCTAGGAAGCCTTTTTTGAACTATCTAGAGGACTTGGTAGGCGTGGTAAAGCAAAACTACCCTAAGAAGGGAAGTGAAATTGAAAGGCTTGTCATAGCGTTTGCTAAATATATAAGCAAGGTTGAAAAGAGTAGGTGCAATTCAATAAATCTGACAAAGTTTGTAGAATCGCTTAGCGCTATTGGTATAGGCAAAAAAGACATAATTTCTTATGCGCTTACTGGCCTGAGTATATTGATTCCTAAAGATATAGACAAGGGGATGATCTCAGCAATAGGTCAAAAGGCGTTGGATTACCTCCTTTGTAAATATCCAAACCATGTAGTATATGAAAAATGCGATGGCGATGGTGTAATGCTTATAGATGACATCAAGCTTAGGCCTGTGGGTTATGATAAGGAAGAGATAAAGTATAGGCTTAAGTATAACGAATGCGAGCTATTAGTTAATGTAGACAACCGTTGTTTTGACTTCTCTCCATAGCTTCCTATTGTTTATCTTATGCGCTGATCGGGTGGTGCGAAAATCCCCAAGGATTTTCCATTAATGGAGAGAGGATCTATTTGCATTCGATCTTTTTATAAAAAACCTAATAAAATGACGCCATGTTATGTGCTGGGTCTGTTTGATTAAAGGGGTCAATACCGTGAAGTATGAGTTACTTGGAAAGAAAATCTCGAGTCCATTCACGATTCCATCAGGAGTGATAACAACAGAGGTTCAAACCATTGAAATGCTTGCAAATGAAATACCTGAACTTGGAATAATAACAACAAAAAGCATAGGAATGAGGAGAAATGATGGGAACAAGGAGCCAATAATTGCACAATATGGTAGTGCATCTTTTATAAACGCTGTTGGTTTAAGAAACCCAGGTGTAGCTGAATTTAGGGAGAAGCTCTCCACAATAAAAATACCAAGAGACCGCTTCTTAATGATATCTATTTATGGTGCAAACGAGTACGAGTTTAGAAACGTAGCTGAGAAGCTTTATGAGTTTGCAGATGGCTTTGAACTAAACCTCTCATGCCCTCATTCAAAAAAATATGGAAAAGTTGTTGGTCAAGACGCGAATTTAGTAGGGAGGATAGTTAAGTCCGTGTCTTCCCTAGGGAAGCCCGTGTTTATTAAGGTACCTCCAGATGTTGAGGATGAAGTATTAGAAACTTCAATAGAAAATGGAGCAAACGGCTTTGTTGCAATTAATACTCTTGGGCCGGCAGTACTGTATCATAATGGCTACCCGGTGCTTTCAAATAAATTTGGAGGCATCTCAGGTAAGGCTATTTTGGAAATTGGAATAAGAACTGTAAGGAAGATAAGAAAAATGACGGGTTTACCAATAATAGCAGTAGGGGGTATATCTGATATTAATGATGTAGTTATGTATAAACAGGCAGGGGCTTCATACTTCGGGATCGGATCAGCTTTAGCTGGCATGTCTACAAGTCAAATAAAGGAGTATTTTCATAGTCTTCTAAAAGACCTAGAAGGAGGCTCTAATAGTGCTATCAAAATTTTAAAAGACGCTAGGCTCCTTGCCCAGAAGAACACCTATAGAAAATATAGGATAAATAAAAAAGTAAGCTTTTCTGAAGATCTTTATATGGTTGAATTTGATGCCTCTATAGACGCGCAGCCGGGCCAATTTGTGTTTCTTTGGATACCTAGAGTAGGGGAGAAGCCCTTTTCCATATTTAATGACGACCCTTTATCATTACTTATTAAAAAAAGAGGGCGTTTTACTAGCTACCTGGCTGAGCTTGGGCAAGGGAAGCAAGTATATATTAGGGGACCCTATGGTAACTCTCCAAGCCTTAATGGAAGGGTTCTTCTCGTTGGTGGCGGTACTGGTATAGCGGCCCTATATTTATTTGCAAAGCGATATAGGAACTGCGTTGCCTTACTAGGAGCTAAGGATAAGAATCATTTACCTTATGCAATGTTTAAGGATATCTGTGAGTTGCATCTCGTTACCGAGGAAGGTGAAATCGGCATGAAGGGGCTTGTGACTGATGTGTTGGAAAGTGTTTTGCTTAGAACCAAACCCACTTTTGTAGTTAATTGTGGTCCTGAACAGATGATTAGGAAGGCAGTAAAGATAGAAGCCAAGTATGTTCCACAGGAAAATATATATTCCTCAATAGAAAAGCTAACCATGTGTGGGATAGGACTGTGCGGTACTTGTGCAACACCGAAGGGTTACAGGACTTGCGTCGATGGGAATTTTCTCTTGCCTTATCAGCTATTTTAGCTTTTAATCCATATTGGTGTATAGCAGAACGCCCAAGTGGGAGCTCCCATGGAAGCCCTAATAAAAAGTGATATGAAAGTCCCTGAAGTATTGGAAAAGATGCTTTTTAATTATCTGGAAAACGTCATAGCCTTTGCAAAGGAAGAGCGTATAAAAAAAGAGAAAGAAATTGAAAGGCTTGTCATAGCCTTTGCAAAGTATCTCACAAAGGCACAAAATGAAAACTGGAGTTTTAGTGAAGTAAGCTTTGTTGATATGTTCAGGACAATTGGCATAAAGAGAAAAGAAACTATAGACTACATTTTGTTAGGCCTCTCGATTATGCTAGTAGACAGGTGGGATAGGGAGGTAATAGCCATGGTAGGGGAGAGAGTTTTAAATGAGTTGCTTAAAAAATATAAAAGGCATAAGGTTAAAGAAAGCTGCGATGAAAGAAAAACCTTCTACGTGGATGGTCAAAAGTTGGCTAGAAAAGATATAAATGAGAAACACGTCAGGCTTGAAATTGAAAGAAAAAGCCTTTATATTAATGTAGATGGAAGGTGCTTTAATTTCTCGGCATAGGCACATTTAA
>WAJZ01000039.1 GCA_015523575.1 Candidatus Hestiella acidicharens
AGTTTATAATGGTGTTTAGTTTGGAAAGCGAAATAGTGTATCCAGATTATGAAAATAGTGAAACAATATATGGAATGTCTTGCGGAATTGCGAGGTTCTTTGACGTTAAAAGGGATTGTATGGTAGATCCTATGGAGATCTCCGGCAGAAGGCTAGTCTTTATTTTCTTAGATGGCGTTGGTTGGAGCCTATACAACAAGATCGGAATTCCTGTTAAGGGCGAGGTAAGAAAAATAAAGACGCTCTTCCCATCGACAACATCGACAGTTACAACAACCATTTTCACAGCTCAGACGCCGGGAGAGCATGGCGTCTTGGGATATGTTATGTTTAACAAGAAATTGGGCGGAATAATAAACACGCTGAAATATAGATACGTTGCAGAAGGCGGCAACGATACAATAAGGAACCATATTCCATACATAAAGGCTTTTCCAATTAAGCCATGGGTACATGAGACCGAAAAGAGGATCATTTCCCTCTTGCCAAGTGCTATTTCAACCGGGGAGTTTGCAAGCACTATACATAAAGATCCAAGTAACGAAGAAAAAGCCTCTATAAAAGGGTACTTTAATGGTACGGATATGATTATAAATCTCCATGAAATCCTTTCTTCAGGAGTGTTTGATGGCATATTCGTTTATTATAGCTCTATCGACCACTTGGGCCACTTATACGGATATGAAAGCAACCTTGAAAGTTACATAGTCTATGATATAAGGTGTATATTGGAGAAGCTCCTTCAATTAGCTCAAGAATACAGGCAAGATACCACCTTTATACTATTTGCAGACCATGGACAAGTTACCATAGAAAGGACATTTATATTAAACGAAGATAAAGAGCTCTTAGACTTGTTAGAGATACCACCCTATGGGGACTCAAGGGTTTTGTGGTTCAGGACTAGGAATGATATAAGGGCATATCTACAGGAAAAATACAACCTATGGGTTTTAAGCAAGGAAGAAATAATAGGATCAAAGCTTTTGGGTAAGGTTGATAGTGATGTTGCAAAAAACATGCTGGGCGACTATGTTGGAATCTCAAGGGATAGCAAAACAAGGTACATATACTCATATAGGGAAAATGATCCAAACCTTACCTTTAAGGGCAACCATAGCGGCTTGAGCGAAAAAGAAATGTATGTACCGTTAATCAAAATAGAGTAATTGTGTGGAGAGATTTGTGTTACCATTACAACTGAAGGCTTTGCCTTTTAAGGCGGAGATGAAAGGTTTATAATTTGTGAACATATTTAAAAAGTCCCCCATAACCCCGAGTTTCCTAAATGAAATAGGGGATAACTTGGAATAGATACAAAATAAGGCACCTCTGAGCAGTTCGACTGCCTCGCAGGTGTATCCCGAATAGGTGCTGGGAATTGATGAATGCCCTAAAGGGAACCCTCACCCTTTAGGGCGGGGAGAAGGTCAGTACGATCACGGCTTACCTTTTTTATATCTTTGATTATTGATAACAATAGTAAAAAGTTCGGGTGATGGTTTGTATGAGTAAAGACACGGTAATTTATGATATGAGGGGACACGTCGCAATTATAACTATAAACAGGCCAGACGTTGATAATTGTATAGATCCTGAGACAAATTTCAAGCTTTCAGAAGCTTGGAGTAGGTTTAAAGATGATGACAATGCCTATGTTGCGATTATCACAGGTGCAGGGGATCGTGCGTTTTCAACGGGCGCTGACCTTAAGAGATGGGGTGACTTTATAAGGTCGAGGAAGGTGAACTGGTTCAGGAAAAACGCCTATTATGGACCTGGATTCGGTGGTTTGACAAGAGGTATGGATATATTTAAGCCAATAATCGCTGCCATTAATGGAATGTGCTATGCAGGTGGCCTAGAGATAGCCTTAGCCGCCGATATAAGGATAGCTGCGGAGCATGCCAAATTTGGCGTTTTGAACAGGAGGTGGAACGTCGGTCTAGGGGATGGTGGTACCCAGAGGCTTTGGAGGGTTGTAGGTTTAGGAAGGGCGCTTGAAATGATACTTACTGGTAAGGAAATAGATGCACGGGAAGCATATAGGATCGGTTTGGTCAACGAGGTCGTACAGAAGGAAAAACTAATGGAAAGGTCATTGGATTTGGCTGAAACAATAGCCTCTTATCCCCAAGGTGCTATAAGAACCGATAAAGAAGCGTTGATCAGGGGCTTGGGGAGGCAACTAGAGGATGGGCTTAGGTTAGAAAACTTATTGTTCTGGAACCTCTTATTGAACAGGGATTTTTTCGAGGGCATGGATGCCTTCAAGGAAAAGAGGAAGCCTATGTATACTAACGAGAATGAAAAACTGGGTGATGTAATAAAAAAGAAAAGCTAAAAAGGCATGATAAGCTCTCAAGGTGTGCTATATTAACTTTGCTTTTTAGGCTTTTGTCACTAGGCAGGATAGCTGTAAGTATAGTCGCAATGAACAATTTCTCCTAGGCGTTACCATGGGCTTGTATAAAAATGAATTAGAATGAATGCATGGAGAGGAACGGCGATGCTTAAGGACTATATGAGTTTCTAGCAGTTTTTGTTAAGTTGTCTTTGGTTAGAAAAATCCAGACTTTTCATAATCATTTAATACTTTTTGGATAAGGTCTTTTTGGATAAGGTCTAAGCTTTAAATTCCTAGCTTATTATTTTTTAATGGGGGTAATATGTATAGCAGAAATAGAAATACAGCATACATAATTATAGCAGTTGCTCTGATATTAGCAATAGGCTTCTATCCATTCATGTCAAAGATAAACAGCGTTGTTTCAACAAATGAATCTTCCATGCTGCCTAAGAACGTCGAGAGCATAGAGGCTATGAACATAGTTGAAAAGGAAAGCAACTTGAGCAATCAGAGCAACGTTATTTATTTAGTAACAGGAGTCCCGACAAATTTATCAAGTTTCTATAAGCTTAACGGTACAATAAAAATAAAAGGGCAAAGTTGGCTATCCATAATGAACTCGACATATTTTCATATAGAAAATACTTCTAGGTTTCTACTAAACACAAGCCTCTCGGTAGCTAATGGTATAAAAGGGTTGTGGTCAAGCGCAATAAATTTAACATATAAACTGAGGGCGTTAAAGCAGAACGCCTTGTTAGTCTCTTCCTTGATCAGAAATACCGATTATATATACAGCAACTATTATGCCATGGGAGAGAACCTCAATAGAGCGTACGCATCGTTAAAACCCAAGCTGGTCTATTATGGGGATGCAACAAATAACATTTCTATGGCCTATGAATCCATTTACTTTAATTCGCTAAGGGCTGAATATATACTAAAAGAAACGAACGCATATAAAACCATGAACTTGACCAAAGCTGATATAATGAAGGTCATTGAGGGTTCACCAAAGATAGGTAGTATAGAACCTCCAAGCCCAGAGCTTATAGGGGCACTATTTAAATACACTTTATTAAATGGGGGGCCATCGGAGTTTAATAATAGGCTCGCGAACAACTTCACGTATGAAATCCTTTATGAGGAACTGAACCAGAGCGGAAAGCTAAGCGCCGTACCCCTTCTGAAGGCATACAGCAAAAACTTCTACAACATCTCATCTCAATACCCTATCCAATTGCTCATGAATAACCTTACAATAGCAAACCAATACAAGCTATATTATATCGTTAAGGGGGTTGCGAAGTACTCCAGCGTGGAAACGTTCAAAGACATCTTGTCACTCTTTCCAGTAAAGAATAGAAATGAATCGCAATTAATCCAATACATCGGCCTAGAATATGCGGAAAACGGATTTAATGAAAGTGAGCTTGAACCGATAATACAAAACGTGACTTATAAAATGCTTTCCTCAAAGGTTCCAAGGCAAGTGGCGAAAGGTTTATCATATTTTATTGCAAACAACAACTTTTCAAAGGAGGTTGCAGCTAAATACGCAGCAAAAACTGTGCTCAGTTATCTTCCTTCACAGTATGAAAACTACTCCTCAATAATATCGAATCATATACCAACCTTGCTTTTAAAATACGATAGAAACGCCTCTATGTCCATATATACAAATAAAACCCTTTCCTATGTCATTTCAGCCAATTTAATTTCCCACATGACAAACACAAGCCCAAAGATTCCTGAAGAGCTCCTGAAGGGGGTCTCACCGTATTACCTATCTATATCGATAATAAACCAGAGCATAAATAACAGCAAAGCGAAGATGCTTCTAGGAGAATTGAGGCATCCAATATATAACTATACGGCTTTGCTAGGAGTAATGCCAGAGATCTTGAATGATAGCTTGGTAAGGCTAGGATTTCCTACAAACATAACCCCGCTTTTGACTTCCTCAACAATGAAAATACTTAAAAACGAATCTACCTTTAGCAATGAGCTGAAATATATGTCTCAAAGGCTCTTCAACAAAACTTATAATACAATAATGAAGAAGGTTAAAGGGGTATTGGTTCAGAACAACTACGATGGCTTTATAGTATTTGTTTCTAAAAACTTGTCCTATTCAAAGGCCTTAGATTACAAGGACAAAATTCTCTCTGAGTTAAAATGGAAAGGGTTTTCAAACGCAAGCGTTATGTTGACTGGAACTCAAATCCTAAACTACGAGCTTAAGAATTCGTCCATGAAGAGCATCTCGGAAAGCAATTACATAAGCACTATTTTGGTGCTGGTAATACTTGCAATAGTCCTTGGGGGTATAGTAGCTGTTGCAATTCCTTTCGTTGGAATAGGGATAGGCCTCGTAATCGCTTTGGGATTGGGCTATATACTGGCAAGTCACAACGTCTTGTCATTAAACTCTATAAGCAGGACACTCATGTACATGGCAGGCCTTGGACTTGGAATAGACTACTCTAGCCTGATATCAAAAAGGTTCAGGGAAGAATACAAAAAGACAGGTAACTCTAGGGTCTCTGCTGAAAACGCTTTAAAGAAGAGCTGGAGGGCAGTCATAACTGGGGCTTTAACTGCAGCCATAGGTTTTGGCTCGATGGCCATAGCGAAGAATTTCCCCTTTTTGGCAAGCTTAGGGGAAGCTGCACCAATATCAATCCTAATAACTATGGCCACGAGCTTGACGGTGATACCTTCCCTTTTGGCAATAATAGGGGGTAGTAGAATCGTTTGGTGGCCTTCTAGAATTAAAGCCAGCAGTGTCAGCAAAGGTGGGGAAGTAAAGAAAGTAAGAAAGGCTAGGTCAAAGGGATTTGCAGAGAGGTCTGCAATTATATTAGCAATAGTAGTCATCCTGCTCATACCTTCCCTTTACATCTACGGAACCTTTAAAGGGAGCTATGACTTTACGTTGATGATGCCTCAAAGCTCTGGGGCCGTTACTGCCCTCCACTACTTATCAAGCAAGTACGCCTCTGGCGTGATGTACCCTGACTATATAGTAGCGAATAACGTTACTGTCCTCAAGGAAATAAATCAATCAATATACAGGCTCAGTTGCGTCCATTCAACCCAGCTAATAAACGCAAGCAAGCCAATACTTCAGGTCACGTTATCAGTATATCCCCTAGGGAAAGAAGCAATATCATGCACAAACGCCATTAGGGAGGCTGCAAGAAGCTTATCTACTCATGCGCTCGTTGGTGGGGAGGCTGCAATCAACCTAGACCTCAAAAATATCGTGTATCATAGCTTTTATCATCTCGTATATCCGGTAGCGATAATATTGATGTTTGTTGTGTTGCTAATATTCTTTGGAAGCGTTCCCATGGCATTAGCAGCTCTGGGAAGCGTGGTATTTTCGGCGATCTTTGGGAGCACATTAGCTATTGAATTATATAGATTCTTGGGAATAACCCTTCCGTGGTACCTGCCAATAGTAGTCTTTACGGCAATCTTAGGCGTTGGGATGGATTACAACAGCTTCATGATAAACAGGATAAGGGAGGAGAGCGAATATAATGATGTCAAAGAAGCAGTTTCTATTGCGATGAGCAGGATAGGGGTTTTAGTTATAGGACTATCAATAATAATGGCTGGGGCCTTCTCTGGGTTGCTAGCCTTTTCTGCTCCTGGTTTTAGGGGAATGGGAGTAGCACTGATGAGTGGCGTGCTAATAGCAGGCCTTATGGCATCTTTCCTATTTACACCAACGATAGCATACCTTCTTGGAAAACATGCTTGGTGGCCCTCAAAAGTATCAAAGAAAGAGGAAAGTAGATAAGATCCAATTTTTTATAACCTTAGCCCTTTTTCTTTAATACGCAAAGATGTTACACTTAATGCTGGCTTCATGATTTGATTCTTGTAGATAATTAAGGCTTAGGGGCAAGGAAACACAATATACAACCTTTAACATTAAAAATTGGAGGGGTGATGGTTTATTGCAATGTGGCGATAGCCTTTTTAATTTTAAGCATAGAGTATCAGTTTCATTGTAAACTGGGGAGTTAACAATATAAGCGTTTCATCACATTTGTAGCAGTTTGATTTACCTTATATTTTTGTTGGTTGTAAGA
>WAJZ01000040.1 GCA_015523575.1 Candidatus Hestiella acidicharens
GCCTATTAGCCTCCACCTACCTGCAATCCTTCTGCTTATTGCAACCCTTAGTTTTTTCCATGCAACTACTGGTCTTCTTAGCCTAACTTCGATGACATCCTTGCCCAAGGAGCTTACGGTTCCTATCGTCAAGTTTGATCCTATTGTGAGCATAAGCATTTCATTCTTTGTAATTGGTTGAACCTTCACCTCCTCTTTAGTGCCCACAACGTTTTTGAAGAGATGGTACTCTATTTCTATGTTAGATAAGGATGGGGGTAAAGAACCAGGTTTACCCATAACGTTACCAACCAGGTTATCTCCCTTAGTGATAGATGGATCAAGCTTGGTACCAACAGCTACCAAACCCCCAGGCCTTGCTTCTTGGACTTCAGTATTGCCAAATCTTAAACTGGCAATTTCTGAGACTATTGGTTCGTATTTAATCTGACCACTAGGTTCCTTTATCATTAGGCCTGGCCTTATTTCTATTTCATCCCCTACTCTAAACTTTCCTCTTATTATAGAGCCTCCTAGAACGCCTCCAGTTAGGTCTTCTGGCGGAGTTCCTGGTCTATTTACATCAAAGCTCCTGACAACAAACATCAGGGGGGCTTGACTTTCTTCTCTTTTTGGTGTCGGTATGAAGGTTTCTATTGCAGCTAGGAGCGCATCAATGTTAACCTTTTTAAGAGAGCTTATTGGTATTATAGGTGCCTTTTCTGCCCATGTTCCTTCTAGGAATTTTCTTATTTCATCATAGCTCTCCTTAGCTCTTTCTTTCGAGACGACATCTATTTTATTTTGAACCACTACTAATTTTCTTATACCGAGGATATCTAGTGCAAGAAAGTGCTCCCTTGTCTGGGGCTGCGGTGCTTTTTCGTTAGCCGCAACGACTAACAAAGCACCGTCCATCAATGCAGCACCTGAAAGCATAGTTGCCATTAGTATTTCATGACCTGGTGCATCAACATATGATATTTTCCTTCTTAGATGGGGTCTTGCCTGGGGCGAGCATTCACATACAGGCTCTGGAGAAAATAATTCAGGAAAACCACAGCCTATACATTCCCACACTTCACCATCAGCATAGCCTAGCTTTATCGTCATTCCTCTCTTTACCTCTTCGCTATGCTTCATTGTCCACACACCCGTTAGTGCCTGCACAAGTGTAGTTTTTCCATGGTCTACATGACCTACTAAGCCGATGTTAACCTCAGGCTGTTTTACTTCGTTCTTTGTCTGTGCCAATTTCTTCTTCCCCTCCAATCTAGAGTATAGCAAAGAGAATTTTAAGGAAACAATAAACTCGAAGCGTTAAATATAAGGGTCGTATTTGGAGTCAAGTACTTCTGATGCATTTTCATTTGAAAGCAAGCTAGAAAACATGACAACCTATGGCAGGATTTATAGGCTAACGTTTTTATAATCTACGAAGTTTTCTTTCCTTTAAATAGCTTTTCTATCCTTTGCTTGGTTATTCTTCTAGAGGCAAACGATGCTAAAGAAAGCAAGCCGGAGCTAGGCATAAAGCGTCTTTTTGTTTCAGAAATTAATGCCTTTGTTTGGATGAGGGCTAGTCTATCGTTTTTAGAAAGCTTATCTGCAACCCTAAGTATCTGGTTCTTCATAGAGGTTATATCTTCGCTTACTTCATTTAATAGGCCCATTTTTAGCGCATCTTCAGCTTCTATTATATCTCCTGTTAGGGAAAGGTATGTTACTAGTTTCGAATTAGCTATAATAATACCTAATACTGGGCTTATTGGAGGAACCATGCCATACCTTACAGCTGTAAGTCCAAATTTTGCATGTTTAACTGCAAAAGCCATGTCTGTAGCATATATCAATTCAAGACCTGCACCCATAGTGTATCCATTTATTCCTGCTACAACAGGAAGTTTACAGGATAGTATAGAGTTTATTACACCTCCTAGTTCTTGGTACAAGTAATCCCAAACAAGGTCCATATCTTCTATTGACGCTACTTCTTTTAGGTCGATACCTGACGTAAAATATTTGTCTCCAGACCCAGTAATTGCAACGACGGAAATATCATTTCTGATACATTGAGAATCAATGGTTTTTCTCAACTCTTCCATCTGCTTTATTCCCAGAGCGTTGGCAGCCTCTTTTCTATCGATTATAATCCATACGAGATTTCTTTCTTTCTTAATTTTTATATATTTTCTTTCTTCATCCATAATATTCCCCAGTTCTGGCTTTGCACCAAGCAGATAATAAGCAATTGAGAAACGAACAATTTCTTTAACACTAAACTTTTCCATCATTACTACAGCTTTATATCGTGAGAACAGAAACATTTAAGCACAACAAATAATAACATTTATGGTGGTAGCGTATTGTTGCAGAGTAATGAGGGCAACGCCCTAAGTCCCATAAATAGGCTCTTAGATAGTAGATTCATTCCGTTAGCATTAACTATCACTTATGAGCACCTAGGGATTACTATTCCCTTTAGATGGAGTAGGAATCCTCCGCTGTGGATGCAACAGCGTTACATAACACCATAGTGTAAGGTGTTGTTATGAAGAGAAATAAGAGCTGTAATGTCAAAATAACTATAAGGCATCAGGATTCAGTACATATAGCTAGATCTTTAGCTCCTGATAACATAAGTGGACCTAATTTCTTGAGGATTAGATGTTGGTATTTTGATGAAAAGTTGTTTTGCAATGTATGCGTAGAAAACCTCGAGAATCCTAAGAGGATACTAAGCATTAAGAACACATTAAACGACATTTTGATAAATCTGAAAGCCGTATTAGATAGCATTACCTGAAATCTTTTTTGCTGCTGCATTGGTCTTTTTAAGCTGTTGCTCTATTTCGCTTCTTATGTAACTCGAAATGTCACCTTATTTTTATATATATATGGCCATCTCTGAACTCTCCCTTTAGCGAATGAACTAGTTTTGTTGTAGAATAGCTCCCTAGAGTTTCTTCTAATAGAATAGCAGGAATTTTTAACACGTTGCCATCTAAATACCCTATTAATGCATCTTCTTCTATATACCCCAAGTATTTTAGGGTTCTTGCTATTGCGACAAAAGGGAGGTTGTCCTCTTTCAGAGAATATACTCTTGCAAAGTTTACTGAAGTCACTTTATAGAACTCATTATTTTTAATAATGTTCTTTGCTACCTCAACAGCTTTCTTAAGATATGGAATAACTTGAGGATACTCATTTTCATAATCTGCTACCAAGCCTAGGGCCGAGACAATACCATTTGTGTCTATTAATGCAGATGTAACTAAGGCCAGTTCTCTTGGATCTTCTATTGCTATCTTAGCGGAAGAAGACTCTATGCCTCCGACAAAGTCGGTAACTTCTATTTCCTTTTTAGAGTTGCTCTTTATTAGGTTTAGTATGAAAACAGTTAAATCCTTTATTATAGTCTCATCAAGCCTTATTATTGGCTCTTCTAATACCTTACCTAGTTTATTCTTCTCTATCTCATCCCTACATTGCTCTTCGTCAGTGAAAGCTGTGTATATAGGGTCAAGCGTTATTGATAGCGAGCTACAAAAGTTCATTGATAAAGGTCTAAATACCTTCAGGCCGGTTATCATTTCTAATTTTATTGTCGTATCACTATCAAGCAAATTAACTAGAATTTTATCCAGAGAAAAGAATTTACCAGATCTATCAACGTATTTACTTGCATATGATGATGCCAAGGCAATGATACCATATTCTGGCTTAATAGGTACTGTGTTAGATGATTTTAATGCTAGGTATAGGCCAGCTCCAGGGCTTCCGTCCAGCTCAGCA
>WAJZ01000041.1 GCA_015523575.1 Candidatus Hestiella acidicharens
ATATTCTTAGGTTCTTCAAATATATCTGGAATATCATTAATTGCCTTAATTATTTCGTTAATCTTTATCACGTACTAGCCCGTCAAAATTAATAGATTTAAAAACTCTAAGTATAAAATCTAATCCCGGCTTAGACTTCTCTTTACCTTTAAAACTTAGATAGATCGGAAAGATTTTTTGCTCTTTTTTGCTTCATCTTTAATTTTAAGAAGTGATAATGTTTTTCCACGTCCATAGGTGCATGTGATAGACCACCTTCTAAAGATAAAAATAATATCGGCAATATGCGTTTTAGCAAAACATATCTTGGTGAGATGTATAAAGTTTATTCAGAATGTTACAGAGTATTAAAGCCTGGCAAATTTATGGTTGTAGTTTATGGTTGTAGTAGTTAAGGATATACAGAGAGATTGGTCGACTATACCTTTAGGTGCAGATACGATAAAGCTGTGTCAGCTAGCTGGCTTCAAAGTTCATGACATCATAATCAATAAGCTGTATAATCCAAGCTTTTGGATGCTGAACCTAGCTAAAAAGTCGCGGAGGAAAGGCAATAAGGGAACAAAGAGATTTCACGCGTTAAAAAATCATGAATAGTATTAGTTTTTAGAAAACCTAAATAATTTTATTACCCGTTCTAAATTCACAAAATTTTCACTTTATACCCTCTTTCCTTATACCACTTAACCCTTTCCCAAAGCTTACGCTCTAATTCCTTATCTATTTCTCCCTCTATCTTTACAGGCTTACCGAAGAAGTACTTGTCTATTATCGTCCATTCCTCAGGTATATAAAACTTCTTGAACCTTCCTACGTCTAGATGAGGACTGGTGTAGCCCCAAGTCTCCCTAATGTCTCTGTGATAGATGTAGTCGCCACTTTGATTCGAGATTATAAGCTTTTCAGAAAAGTATATCTCTATGATCCCAGCATCAACAGGCTCCCTACTAGGTTTAGGCTTAAAAGATACGTAGCTAAATCCATACTTCTCGGCAAATTCTAGCTCACGCCTATAATTCTCCTCATTATTCTCAAATTCCCAGATGTCATATATGCCCCTATCGAACTCGTAAGCACTTTTAAGCAAAGAGCTAAAGTCTTCAGTATCCTCGCTTATCGCACTGACCAACCTACAGCCCATTCCGTAATGTATGACAAAAGACTTTTCTCTATCCTTATCCTTAACATATAATCTAAGATCAGACATAATTTAAAGCTAGTTTAAGAGAAGAACTAAGTTACTGATGAAGAGGCTTTCCGAAAAGATTTAAATACTTATGTGCCAAATTATATTAAAAGGTGACTTAATGTACTTAGATACTTTCAATGCAGCATTAAGGAGGAGCTATTCAGGTAGCCTGTTTAGCGTTAAACATGCATATCGAATTCATTCAAGGGCTAAGGAGTACTTATACAGATTGAAAATTTTGGGCGAGATTAGGTGTGTGGGCTGGGGCTGGTATTATGTGCCTAAGAAGCAGGATGTATGGAGCTTCTTGGCCAATGACAAGAACTTTAAGGTCTTGATCAAGCAGACTGCTGCAAGCATATGGAACTATGACTTTGTCCACAGAAACGTTTACAGATTAGCCGTTAAAGATAGAGGTTTCAAAAGAGCTTTAGAGGCCTTAGGTAAGGAGCAGGGATGGATGTTTGAGGTTGAAGTGTATAGTAAGATACCTTATGAATATAAGAAAGTTGGCAAATTGTTAGTTGAATCTTTAGAGTCATCTATAGTTAGCTGCATAGCTGAATGGTCATTCTTAGATGCGTTAGCTATGCTTTACTTTAGAAGAGATAAGATAGACTTTAAGAAGTTGAGAGGTATTAGCAGGTGGAGGAGGCTATCCAGATCCAATACACGTGTTTGGTCAGTAATAAAGTATGCATGTAGCTTGTTTAATGAGAAGCTCGGAGAGAAGTTATTCAATGTGAGAAAGACCAGCTTAAGTAGTGAGATCAAGGAGCTTGTAGACGAGGCTGTCGATAGGGTGTTGGAGTTTGCCTAAAGCCATAGAGCTTATGAAGAAGCGAGAAGAAGAACTCTTGAAACTAATACAAAAGTTGTCTGAGAAAACTAACTCATTCTCTGATCCTAAACTGATACTAATAGGTGGTTATGCGCTTAGGGCTTTTGTCTCTCTTTCAAGATATACTAGGGATTGTGACTTTGCACTAAGGAAGACTGAGGGATGGAAGATAGATAAACTTAAAGGCATTATGCCTAGGGATTTTTCCGTTGAAGCACTTATTTTGTTAGGTTTTTCTAGTTCAAATAGAACTCTATACTCACCTATGCGAATCCTGTAATGATTCCTGTAACCACGCAGCTTCTTAATGTCGAGTCTTCCGGAGAAGCCATAGTCTCGTAGAATAACTAGGGCTTCAAGAATTCTACCTTTAAAGGGCTCATCAAGCTCGCTGAGTTGTTTTAAAGCCTTTTTAGTAAGGCTAATGCTATACCTTGTCATTTTAGCTCCCTAAGAACGTCCTCTAAATCAACAAGCTCTACTTTTCCTTTCATTTTCTCATTCTCATACTCTCTTATTGCTTCAGCCTCGTCTGGTAGGGGTTCTTCGATACCAATAAGTCGCTCTTCTAATAAGGCCTCAATACGCTCTAGTATACTCTTTAACTCGCGTAACTCTCTATATAATAGCTCCTCTTTATCTACAGTCAATTACAGTCTCCCTCCTCATAGGGTTTAAACGGTGGTTGAGGCTCTTAACCCTTTATCGTCTTTGAAAGAAATATCAGAACTGATGTCTATTGGTGGGCCCGCGGGGATTCGAACCCCGGACCTCCGCCGTGTGAGGGCGACGTCCTACCTGCTAGACTACGGGCCCCCGCTTACATTATGATTTGTTCGCCTAAAAATTCTTAATTGGCCTCTTGCAACAACCTAGACAGTAAAACAAGGTTTATAAGTTTCTCAGCTACACAGATTCTTTAGGCGTGCCTTTATTAGGCTTGCAGGCAAATTGGATAGACAATATGGAGGGCTGAGGACACGTGTTGGCTAGGGAAGTTCCGGCGGACAGGCTTGTAGCGAAGCTAGCGGAAAGGCTCAAAAAGATGCAGAAGATACAGCCACCTGAGTGGGCACTTTACGTGAAGACAGGGGTGTTTAAGGAGAAGCCACCGAGCAATACAGATTGGTGGTACATAAGGTCTGCATCCCTTTTGAGGAAAATAGCATTGTCTCCCGAGCCTTTAGGTATAGGTACTCTCAGGACTTTATATGGGGGTAAAAAGAGAAAGGGCTCAAGGCCCCCCCACTTTGAAAAGGGCTCTGGTAGTATTATAAGGAAGTCCTTGCAACAACTAGAGCAGGCAGGGCTCATAGTCACTATACCTGGCAAGGGCAGGAAGCTTTCTCCACAAGGGGAAAGCCTAATAGATAGTGTAGCGAAGGAAATATTGAGGGAGTTAAGCTTAGTAGCCTAGGTGTTATCCTTGCCCCCAAGCTTTTCCCATACCATGTCTGCATAAGTGCTCTCTATTACCTTCCCTCTTATGTTTAGCTTTTTCAGGCTTTCAGTAACTTCTACATCGCTCCCGTTCTTTGATTCCACTTCCACGTAGCAGCCAAGTCCATCAACATTATCTAGGCTTATGATAACATTATCGAAGTCGTAATATTTTCTTAGTTTTCTAACGTTGACCGAAGGATTAAATCCAAGCTTCTTCAATAGTAGCAGGGGGTTTTCTTCCAGGTTAATGGTAACTTCTTCCCTGGCCTTTATCCCGCCAGCACCCTTCTGCTTCTTGCTCTTATAGGTGAGGGATCTTGGCTTACCATTAACAAACCTTATTCTTAGGGCCTCGTCCATTGCCTTCATGTCTTTGCATGGGTGTTCAAGGTATATATCTTCCTCCCTCCTCTCTTCAAGAAAGGTCGCATTAAGTTCCCTTAGCTTAGTTTCTATTTCCTCCATTGAATTGCAAGTGACCTCTATTTTTATTTCCACTTCCGTTTTACCCATCTCTTCCAAACTCCTTAAACGGGTTAATGCAGGGAGATTCTCTTCAGTTGGTTTGATATTTTTTCATACATCTCCACAACTTCCTTCGTCAGGCTTGGAGGTATTTTCTTTAGTGCCATATCGAAGTGCCTGAACTCTACAGGAGAGACCTCGAACTTCTCCCTGAGTTTCATCATAACTGCTTCTCTTACTACTGCTGCTATGTCTGCGCCAGTGTATCCTTCCGTGAGGGAGGCCAGTTTTTCTATGCTTACATCCGAGGCTAGGGGGACGTTCCTTAAGTGTATCTTGAATATCTGCTTCCTCGACTCTAGATCAGGTGGAGGCACGTATATAAGCCTGTCAAACCTTCCAGGTCTCAGCAGCGCAGGGTCTATTATGTCTGGCCTGTTACTAGCTCCTATAACCACGACGTTGGAGAGGGGGAGTATTCCATCAAGCTCTGTTAGAAGCTGGTTTATTATCCTATCTGTTACTCCAGAAGAGTCGCTCCTGTAACCCCTTGCAGGAGTGATTGAGTCTATTTCATCAAAGAACACAACAGTTGGTGCTACCTGCCTTGCCCTCTCGAAGATTTTTCTTACTGCTTTCTCGCTCTCACCAACCCACTTGCTCAGCACCTCAGGACCCCTTATTGTTATGAAGTTAGCCCCGCTTTCAGTCGCTACTGCCTTTGCCAATAGCGTCTTCCCAGTCCCAGGGGGGCCGAAGAGCAACACGCCTTTAGGAGGTTGAATGCCCATTTTACTGAAAACCTCGGGGTACTTCATTGGCCACTCTATTGATTCCCTCAACTCTTGTTTTACGTTCTCTAGGCCTCCTATATCATCCCAATGAACCTCTGGAAGCTCAACGAAGACCTCCCTTATTAGAGAAGGCCTTATTAGTTTCATTGCGTCCATAAAATGTTTCATAGACACCTCAAGGCTTTTTAACACGTCTGGCCTAACGATCTCGTTCTTTGTGAGGTCTGCCCTGCCACTCTTCATGAATTCCCTTAAAGCTGCCATTGCTGATTCCTTTACTAACGCTGCTAGATCTGCACCTGTGTAGCCGTTCGTCAACTCAGCTATTTTTTCTAAGTCAACGTCTCCAGCCAAGGGAACGTTTCTAGTGTGTACTTTCAAAATTTCGACCCTAGCCCTCTTATCAGGGGGCCTTATCTCTATTTCTCTATCAAATCTCCCTGGCCTTCTGAGGGCTGGGTCGATGTCATCTGGCCTGTTCGTTGCCCCTATTACTATAACCCTACCCCTCTCATGCATACCATCGAGGAGCGTCAGTAGTTGTGCAACTACCCTTTTTTCTACCTCTCCGCTCACCTCTTCCCTCTTTGGGGCTATCGCATCTATTTCATCAATAAATATTATTGCTGGAGCATTGTTCTGCGCTTCATTAAAAGCTTCCCTCAGCCTCTGTTCGCTCTCGCCGTAGAACTTGCTCATTATCTCAGGTCCATTAATTGCTATGAAATAGGCACCTACTTCGTTTGCGAGTGCTTTTGCCAATAGCGTCTTCCCAGTCCCAGGGGGGCCGAAGAGCAACACGCCTTTAGGAGGCTCTATACCAAGCCTTTTAAACACCTCTGGATGCCTCATTGGCAATTCTGCTATTTCCCTTATCCTCTCCTTCGCTTCCTCAAGGTCTCCTATATCTTCCCATGTAACCCTTGTTGTTCTATGTATGGGGAACTCACTTTCTTTTACTGGTTCGTTTCTAAGCTCAATCATTGTCTTTTCCGTTACATAAACTATATCTACAGGCTTTGTCTGTATGACTACGAGGGGTATTTCACCCTGAACTAAGACAAGCTCTCCTTGGGACAGTGGCTTCCTTATGAACTCGTCCTTGATGTCCGATGGTGATAGGTAGAAGCTTATTCCAAAGGGCTCCGTTTTCTCTAGTGGTGCAAACACTATCTTTTCAGCTGGCTTCACCTTTTCTGCCTTTTCAACGTCAACATAATCACCAATGCTGACTCCGAGCGACCACCTCAGGTAGCCATCCATTCTTATTATTCCGGTATCTTCATCTTCTGAATGGAGTGGCCATACAACCGCCACTACTTGACTTTTCTTAGATATAACCCTCACGAAGTCGCCAGTCTCTATGTTGAGTTGCTTCATCGTCTGTTGGTCGAGCCTTACTATCTTCCTTCCTGGGGTATCAGTCCTATACGCTTCTGCTACCATAAGGGTTGCGCTTTCTCCAGCCATACTCAACACCACATTTTTATTTGATTTAAAGGTTAAAAGCGTGCCTTCATGAAGCTAAGGTGCTCTCATTCCCTTGTTCCTCTCTAGGCGTTCATTCCAATCATTTTTATATAAGCTCATGATAACGCTTAGAGGTTTCCACCCAATCTAAAGGAACTAATTATGGGTGGCATTTATCTTCAACGGCACGGGACAAATCTAAGCTTTAAGAGGCTCGAAACGTTGCTTCCATCACCCTTCAAATAGTAGCTTAGTTATCAACCTATTTTTCTTTAATAATTAAAAATTTCCCCTCTATGTGGTATTAAACTATTTGTAAAACGATTCACAGTGTTTTCTTCTTAGGAATTAACTTTGTGTGGCATTACAGGGAAATATAATACTGATATGAGAACGTCATTATTAAATACATAATTTAAAATCACTTGTGACATCTATGTTATTAGGGGAAATGTAGTGCAGAGAACTCCAATAGACGTGTTCTTTGAACCAAAAAGCGTGGCAGTCGTAGGCGCCTCTCCAAGGGAGGGAAGTCTTGGCAGGGCTATATTAGAAAACATAAGCAGGAATTACAAGGGGAGCGTATATGCAGTAAATCCTAGGCATGAAAAGATATTGGGGATAAGGTCTTACCCTTCACTAAGTAGCATAGATGGAGAAGTTGATATAGCAGTTATAGCAATAGATGCTTCGAGGGTGCCAAGCGTTATTGAGGATGCTGGGAGAAAGAAGGTAAAGGGGGTTATAATAGTAAGCGGGGGCTTTGCCGAGACCGGCACCCAAGAGGGTGAGAGGCTTCAAAAAGAGGTCATAGATATTGCCACAAAATATAACATAAGGGTTCTCGGGCCTAATTGCATAGGGATTTTTAATTCCTACAATGGCATTGATACTTTCTTCCTTCCCTATGAGAAGATGAGGAGACCTAAAAGGGGGAACATTTCAATAATAAGCCAGAGTGGGGCACTGCTTGCAACGCTAATGGATTGGGTTGCTTCCAAAAACATAAGGATCGGAAAGGCAATAAACTTTGGAAACAAGGTAGACGTTGGTGAAATAGAGTCTATGGACTATTTCGCAAGAGATAAAGAAACAAAAGTCATACTCATGTATCTTGAGGGCATAACCCCTGGAAGTGGTCCCGCTTTTATTGAAACGGCAAAGAAAGTTACTTCAGTTTACAAAAAACCAATAATACTTGTAAAGGGTGGAAAGACTTCAGGGGGCGCAAAGGCTGCAAAGAGCCATACTGCTTCCTTAGCTGGCTCCTACGAAATATTTAAGGCTGCAGCAAAGCAATCTAACATAATAATAGCTAAGGACCTCGAGGAGCTCTTCGATATAGCCAAGGTTATAGCATCAAACAACCTTCCTCTAGGTAATAGAGTTGCCGTCATAACGAACTCCGGAGGCCACGGCGTTATCTCTACTGATACACTAGTAGAGAACGGGCTCGTGATGGCTGAGATTTCCCAGGAAACTAAGGAAAAGCTAAGGCAACTGTTTCCTTCCAGGGTTTCGATTAACAACCCAATCGATTTTACTGGCGATGCTAGGCCTGCCTACTACGAGGAGATACTTGACCTTTTAGCTAACAACAACGAGGCAGATCTTTTCCTTGTAGTAGCGCTCGTCCAGCCACCAACGATGGACCTTTCTATAGGCGATTTAATATATGGTTTTACGAAAAAACACCCTGAAAAGCCAATCGCTGTTGTAACAATTGGCTCTAAGTATGGGGAAAGGTTAAAAAGAATGCTCGAAAGAAAGGGAATACCTACATTCGAGTTTCCAGATAGGGCGTCAAAGGCGCTAGCAGTCCTCTATAAGTTCAGAAAATCCTTAGAGGCCAATTATGATGATTGTTATAGAGAAAACTTATCGAAAGCAGCCTTGGTAAGTTCAAGGAAGATAATTACCAACGCCTTAAATGACGGTAGGTCAAAGCTTTTGGAAAATGAGGCGTTGGACTTATTGGAAGCATTTGGTATAGGCATCGCCAAGTATTGTATGATTAGCGATCCAAAGGAGTTTAAAACCTGCGCTAAGGATCTAAACTATCCTGTTGCAATGAAGGTAGTTAGCAGGGATGTGATTCATAAGACAGAAGCAGGTGGAGTATTGCTTGATATTAACAACGAAAATGAAGTAATGGAAGGTTATAAAAGAATTGTGGAAAGTGTTAAGCATAATGTTCCTAACGCTAGGATAGAGGGTGTTATTGTACAAGAAATGGTTAAAAAGGGGCAGGAGATAATTATAGGAGGGAAAAGGGATGAGGTATTTGGCCCTGTAGTGCTCTTCGGGCTAGGGGGTATATATACAGAGGTATTGGGCGATGTTACAATGGGTATCTCGCCGATAACTAGTTGCGATGCCCTAAATATGGTAAATGGGATAAAGAGCGTAAAGATTTTAAATGGCTATAGGGGCTTTGAGCCAGTTAACAAGGTAGCTTTGGCAAAGTATGTGATGAGGGTCAGTGAGCTGATGCTTGCAAATCCGGAGATAAAAGAGATAGATATAAATCCTCTTATAGCATACAAAGAAGGAGCTGTAGCTGTGGACGCGCGCATCATATTAGAGGGTGGTTAGTGTTGCCGGATGGCAGTCAAAAAGTCCAACCTGATCAAAACGAAATTAAAGAAGAAGATTTTTTAAAGGCTATTGATGAGATAAAGGATAAGATCCTTGATATAAAGGTTCAGAGAAGAAAGTTAATAGAAGAGCTAAGATCCTTGAGGGACAAGAGAAGGAAGTTAATAGAAGAGAAGAAGGAACTGGTAGGCAGGTTGTTGAGCCTAAGGGATGAAAGGAAAAGAAAGCTCGATGAATTAGAAAAGGTAAAGAAGGAGAAAGACGAGGCTAACAAAGAGTTCAGGGAAAGGCTTGACCAGCTAAGAGTGGTGCAACAGCTTGCACAGAAGGAGGGAAACCTAGCGAAGCTGAGCCTAAGGAGGATTCAGAAAAGGATAGAGGAGTTGGAGTGGAGGCAGCAGACGAGCATATTGACACCTGAAGAAGAAAAGAGGATAATAGCGGAGATAGACAGGCTAGAAGAATTGATGGAGAAGGTTAGAAAGGCAAGGCAAGAGGAGGTTTCCGTCCTTGAGCTCGAGGCGAATGTAAAGGGTCTGAAGTTAAAGCTTTCCCAAGCGATAAACAAGGCAAATGAGCTAAGGGAAGGCATAGGTAGGCTAAAAGCAGAAATAGCTTCTCTCATGCCAAAAATAGATGAATATAATAAGAACATAGATTTTATAGCAGGCCAGATACAGGAGAAGAACCAAACCATTGAAGAGATGAGTAGGAAGCTCGACTCCCTATACCAAGAATATAGAGACAAAATGGTAAAGCTAAAAGAGATGAAGATAGCAAGGCAGAGGGGCATACAGCTTGACCTATTAGAACAGAAGAGGAGAGAAATAGAAGAGAAGGAAAAGAAGGGTGAGGCTTTAACGCTTGACGAACTCAGAATACTCTATGGGGATCTCGATAATATATGAAAGCAGAAGGAAAGGGTATAGGGCCTTATTATGAGTTTATAGCAATTTTGTGTGGACAAAGGTACACGATGCCCTTGGGTTTGGTTTTTGGGAAGTATCCGACGTTTTTCGTCTACAAATCTGCTAGGATGTCTAACTATTTATATAAAGAAAAGCCAAATTCGGTTTACTTATTGTCGCCTCTGGATCCAATGCTATTTATAAAGAGCTTGAGACATGAACTTGAAACAGAATTAAGCTATAGAGAAGGATGTCCGCAACCAGATGGTAGGCTTGGTCTATGGTACTATTGCAAGGCTCTGTTTTCATATGAGGATAAAGAAAGATATGCGTTTAGGTGTGAGAACTTACAGAAAATCGGTGGGGAGTGTGGACCCTACAGTAGGGTTTATGGATGTATTGTCGAGCTACTGGTAGTGCTGACGAAGTTACAGGCTGGCATTAGAGAACCATGGTTTTTCGAATATGCTAAAGGGCTTAGGTGGTGCGTAGAAAGGTCCTCGAACGGAGATGAAAGACTTGTTAGCCTATCTGATGAAATATTGCGGTCTATTGAAGAATATATTAGATAGGTTTGAGAGTATATTAGATGGTTATACAACTATAGTTGAACCTACTATGAAATACCCTAGGCATAGAGAGCTGGAGTCATCAATGGAGGTTGCCTCTAGTAGCTGCTGTGAAAAGATGTGCAAAATCCTCTATATGCTTTACCGCAATATAAATGGGAGGAAAATCTGTATATTCGGGCCAGGGGGTACAAGCACGATAGGCTGTGACCTTTTTGCGGGACCAGAGGGTGGACTGGTTAACACGCTAAGCGCTGGAGTGAAGATGCTCTACGTTACAAGCGATGCGGACTCTTCGGCGAAGCTACTAAACTCTATGTACTATGGCGCTCTCATAAAGTTTTACCATGTTCATGGAGACAATTTATTTAGGACTAAACAGCTAATTATGTTAGATGATAACATAGCCTTCACAACCCAAGTTGAAACGCCTTATTGCTTTCTTCCAGTTGGTTCATTTACTGATGGAGATAGGGCAGTAGCCATCTCAATGGCCTTAGGAGCCTCTAGGATAGAGGTTAGGGGTTTTAACTTTAATGAGGTCTTGTGCCATCACAAGGATGCATGTTTCTATGATAAAATTATAAAGTTATCTTTATCTAGGAGAATTTTAACCTTCTTATCAAAGAAGTTGGGCTATGGGATGACGTTCGAAGGCTCTAATATGGTGTTTGATGCGGAGGAATCAAGCAACCAAAACTTATAAGGACTTTTCTATGGTTTATACTATAGGACTAGCGATGTCCAAGTCAAAGATGAAGGGCTTTAAGGAATTGATGAAAGTTGAAGATGCACTTAGGTTGTTGCTCCAAAGCATAAAAATTCCTCAAATCGAATGCAGAAAAGTTTTTGTGGAAGAAAGCATTGGTGGTGTGGCTTGCGAGAAAGTAAGTTCGGAGGCAGAGATACCGCCTTTTGATAGGAGCGCCGTTGATGGCTATGCGGTAATATCATCAGATACTTTGAGTGCATCGGTAACAAACCCGATCACGCTTAAGGTTGTGGGGGAGGTAAAGGCTGGTGTTGACCCAAAAGATGTTCCAAGCATAAAGCACGGCGAAGCTGTAATAATA